>JAUSPT010000039.1 GCA_030652805.1 bacterium
TATTTGCCTTAAGTATATATTAATATAAGTTGCTTCTCAACTAATATGGTTACAATCTGGTGACATATTCGTTCTTAGAAAACCACCACAGGTTGCAGCTATTTTTTTTCTAATGTAAAATCTAATAAATCTTCCAAAATAGTTGTTTTTCTTGATTTATTTCATATCCTAATTCTTTTCTTACAAAATGCAATTCAGGAAGAACAATCTTTATCTCCTGTTCTTCTTCTTTCTTTCGCCAATATACAATGAAGTTAACTTTGGCAAATTGGGGCTCATAACCATTTTTCTCAATTCGCTCCAATTGTTCTGCACACTTTTGAGAAGATCTGAAAACACTTATCCCCTTATCCGTCAGCCACTTCCCGTCTTTATACTGCAAGATATCGCCACTTCGCAAGGACTCAACTAAATATTGCCGTCCGATGAAATAATCCAGCCATACATCTCGATGACTTAACTGCATAGCTAGTTTTCCCGGCAATTCGTAGTGAGCCCTGTCTTCAAATCTTGACAAATTTACCACTTGAATATGATCTAGGTAACGCCTATTCAGATGTATGGTTAAGTTGTTTTTTGCACGTGTCATTGCCACATAAAGCTGTCGCTTCTGCTCTTCTGTGCTTATCTCGAAGTTTTCAAGCAAAAGAATCACATTATCAAATTCTTTGCCTTTTGCTTTATGAATGGTTGATACAAAAATAGTTTCTCTGGATTCTGAATAAAAATCTTCTAGTCTAGATTCTTTAACAAATACTTCAAAATCAGTTATATACTTTCTTTGCGGATAGATGGCTTCAAAATCCAGGATAATTTTTTTGCAAATATCCAGTATTTCACTTTTTCCATATCTCTTCACGAGGGCCCTTTTTGCCGTATTCCAGATATCATCACTAATAATTGATGTCGTCGGATCAATAGATAATTGCTTCAAAAAGAATCGCAGTTCTACAAGATCGTATAAATAGAACCCTTCATTGGTTTGAATCAATCTTGCCGATATTCCTTTTTGTAACAACAGGCCAGTCACCTGAAGCGCTTCATCATTGGTATGAGTTAACACACAAGTACTTCCTACAAGCTCTGTACCAGAAAGATCTTCAATAAAGGGAACAAGCAGATTGTTATTAGTGTATCGTATAATCCTTATATCTCCATTGTCCTGACTATGCGCCACAGTTTCATTTTTCTTTAAACGTCCTCGTATCAAACCAGAAAACTGATTAGAAAATTCCTAGATTTCTTTTGCTGCGATAGTTTTCCAATAGTTCGTAATTTGCGGCCTGATTCTCTAACATAAATTTTCCCATATATTTTGCACTTGAGCCACGGAATTCAAATATGTTCTGGTCATCATCACCAACAACAATTACCCGCATATCTTCATTTTGTGCCATTAAGGTTTGCACTAGGCTAAACACATCCTGATCCATATCCTGTGCTTCATCAATGACAAGTACTGTCTTCGTAATCCTGCTAGGCTCCACTTCCCCATTGAGAATTTTCTCAACCGTTTCCTTTATTGCATTTTCAAACTTCTCAGCATTACCGACTCTGCCAAGCAAATCAAAACAATAAGAATGGAAGGTCTTAATCTCAATAAAATTAGCCGTACTACCAACTAGTTTTATTAGTCGTTTCTTAAACTCAGTAGCTGCAGCGCGAGAAAAAGTGAGCATTAATAACTGCTCATGCTTGACATCTTCCATCAAAATCAGAGAAGCTAATTTATGAACGAGAATTCTGGTTTTACCGCTTCCCGGACCTGCTAAAACCGCAATATGTTTATTTTTATTATCCTTAATAATACTCAACTGTGTTGGTGACAATTCACCAAACAATTGCTTAAATTTCCCAGGACTAATATTTCTCCGAATATCCTCTCCTCTGCTTCCTTTAAAATACTTCTGCAGGAAAGTAGTATAATTCTGGCGGAAGTAATCTTCTACAAATTGCAGGGCTTCCCGGTAGTTATCAATCATTTTTTTGGCATATTCCCCTACAATATGAATCTGCTGTACCTTATTTTCATAGAACTGATCCAGCTTCTGATAATCTTCTATTTTATATCTTCTTTTATTATCTTCCTCCAGCCGTTCGATGGTCATAGGATTATAGACCACTAAGAAGCCGCCTTCAATTTTTATTGAATCAATACGAGATAAATAAAAAAGAGCATCCTCAATATCTGCAATACTAACCTCAATTTTAAATAGGTTCATACTCTCTTCATATGCTTTCTTTATGCCTCAGCGGCAGTTGTCAAGTATTCCTTGACAAGAAAATACCTTTAGACTTTTCGTCTTGAAAATTGTACCAGAGGGTACTACCCCATGTAAATGAGGCTTTCGCGGCATAAACAACTGCTTAGATTTCTAATCGGGCACCATGGCTCTGCCTTAGCGGTATATGCATACTTTTTTATCGAGCTGTAGAAAAACACTATACTGGTAAGTATGTCAATTCCAAGCTGGAGTTTTCGGCAGACAAAGAAAACAAGGCCCCAAAATAGAGCCCTACGT
>JAUSPT010000040.1 GCA_030652805.1 bacterium
AACATGATGCTTCTTTCCTTATCTCCTTAAATATTTTCGCAGATACTATTAATATTTTCCTGACCCCATCCCGAAAGCTTTCGGGATGGGGTCCCTTGTATCCTCCACCTAGGGGGTAAGGATGTATCTTACCATTTCCATCTGCGTTACGACTATCGCTTGACACAGTACATAATATTATGCTAGTGTGTGGTAGAAAGTGGAGGGAAATGTGGAAAAGCTGTGGATTGTGGGGATAACTTATGTTTTACGGTGAATTTACACATGCACTGGATGAGAAAAACCGTCTTATTGTCCCTATGCGACTTAGAGGGAAAATAAAAGAAACTTTTGTTGAAAGATTCATTATTACAAAAGGACTGGATAACTGTTTATTCTTATTTACAGTGGATGAATGGAGATTGTTTGAAAATAAGACAAAAGCCTTGCCTCTTACCGGCAAGGACGCTCGCGCTTACACCAGGCACTTATTTGCCGGTGCTTCTGAATGCACAATAGACAAGCAGGGAAGGATATCAATCCCTTTGTATTTGAAGAATTATGCGCAAATAAGAAAGGACGTTATTATCATCGGGGTTATGAGCCGTATAGAGATCTGGAGCAGAGAAAATTGGATTTCTTATTCGAAAAACACAGAAAGATCTGTTAATGAAATTGCGGAACAATTGGAAATTTGATATTCAAGCATATACCTGTTTTACTTAATGAAGTACTGGATCTCCTGTGTATTAAACCTGAAGGCATATACATTGATTGCACAATTGGTGAGGGAGGACATTCTGAGGCAATACTGGATGTTATACATCCCAAAGGTTTTCTGGTTGGCATAGACTGCGATAAATCAGTCTTGAAGATAACCGAGAGAAGATTAAGAAAGTTTGCCGGCTCGTTCAAACTTGTTCACGATAATTTTTTAAATATTACAGATATTTGTGGCCAATTAAATATCAAGGCAGTAGATGGGATTATCTTTGATGTTGGAATGTCTTCGTATCAAATAGATGATCCTGAAAGAGGGTTTAGTTTTAATAAAAACGGGCCGTTGGATATGAGAATGAATCGCTCTTCTAACCTGACAGCTCAGAATCTGATTAATAGTTTATCCTACGACGAGTTAACGGAGATTTTTTTTAAATATGGAGAAGAACGATACTCCAGAAGAATTGCCTCTAGGATTATAACAGAAAGGAAAAATGGGTCTATACAAACAACAGGTGAGTTGGTAACCATAATAAAGAAGGCTATTCCTCTAAAAAGATATAGAATTCACCCTGCTACAAGAGTATTCCAGTCCTTAAGGATAGCTACAAATAATGAATTGGAAAATTTATCTACTGCAGTTACACAGGGCTTTGGTCTTCTTAAAAAGGAAGGCAGAATGTGCATAATATCATTTCATTCATTAGAAGACAGGATTGCAAAAAACAAGTTCAAGGAATTTAAAATGAATGAACAAGCTAAAATTATCACTAAAAAACCCCTGACACCAACAGAAGGAGAGGTTAATAAAAATATTCGCTCCGGGAGCGCAAAATTGAGAGTTTCAGAAAAAACACAATAAATGCATACAAACATTTTTCTATCTGCATATCATAGAGGGAAAAGTCTGCAAAAGACAGTTTCAACATTTAGATATTTTTTATGGATTATTCCTTTTATATTGCTTGGTATATTTTACGTATGGCAGCATATTGAGGTTGTGAAAAGTGGCTACTGTATCAATAAGTTAAAGAGTGAACGCATAAGGCTAATAGAAGAAAATCATATCTTACAGCTGAATGCGGCTTCTTTAAGATCCCCTCAGCGCATAGAAAACATAGCTAAGGATATGGGGCTCATCCCGTCTAAAAGATGGTGTGTAGTAAGATTATACACGAAGTAGGAACTTATCATGGGTAGTCTAAACTCTGGGCATAAACGTCGTACAGCAATTGTTGTGATAGTGATAAACATTGCTCTTCTTATTCTTATTGGGAGACTTTTTTATATCCAGATACTTCAGAATAAGAAGCTGTCTGAAGAAGCTAAAAAAATACAGAAGATGAAGATCTTCTCAAGTACTGAAAGAGGAATAATTTACGATCGAAACAGGAAAGAGTTGGCAGTAAACATAAAGACCTATACCCTTTATATCAGTCCCAAAAAGCTCAAAGATCCTAAGAATGTTTCCGAGCAGTTAGGAAGAATTCTCTTGAAAGATCCTGAGCAGATACTAAAACAAATTCAGTCTCGTGAAAGGCTTTTTACTTTAAGCAGAAAATTATCTTCTGAAGTGTATAACGAGATCTCGGCATTGGGATTAAAAGGTGTTCAGTTTCGCCCGGAAAGCGCTAGATTTTATCCAAAAGGGACATTAGGAAGTCATGTTATCGGATTTGTCAGTGGCGATAACAGGGGATTAGAAGGCACGGAGAAGTTTTTCGAGGATGAGCTGGGGGGCAAAACAGGTTATTATATCACCATGAAGGATGCTAGAGGCAGAGAACTTGTTTCATCCAGATCGCATATATCCAGTTTATCAGACGGCGCAAATATTGTTCTTACTATAGATGAAATTATACAACATATATTAGAACGTGAATTAGATAGACTGGTGGAAAAATTTAGTCCTAAGAGTGTGACAGGCATTGTTATGAATCCAAATACAGGCGAGATACTTGCCATGGCTAACAGACCGACATATGATCCAAATAACGCCGGAAGTTTTACCCATGATTGCAGAAGAAACAGAGCAGTAACAGATGCTTATGAGCCTGGATCTACTTTCAAGGTCATAACAGCAGCAACAGCTTTAAATAATAAAGTGTTTATACCTGAGGATATTATTTTTGCTGAAAACGGCTCATATAGATTTATGAGACATACAATACACGACCATGAGCCATATGGGAAAATTACATTCCGTCAGGCGCTTGAAGTATCAAGCAATATAGCATTTTCCAAGATAGGTACTAGAATCGGCGCAGAAGAGCTGTATAAGTATATTAGATTATTCGGGTTTGGAGCAAAGACAGGTATAGAGCTTCCCGGCGAGGCTAAGGGTTTACTGCGTTCTTTAAGTAGATGGTCAAAGCTTTCTGTTGGGGTTATTCCATTCGGACAGGAGATATCAGTGACGCCTCTTCAGCTTATAACTGCAATATCAGCAGTTGCAAATGGGGGAAACTTGATGACTCCTATGATTGTGAGTAGTATAGATGATAAAGGGGAAAAAATAAAAAAAGAATTCAAACCTAAGGTAGTTCGCAGGGTAATTTCTTCTGAGACAAGTAAAATGTTAAGCGAAATATTGACGGGTGTTGTAGAAACCGGAACAGGTATCAACGCGCAGATTGAGGGATACACTATTGCAGGCAAGACAGGGACTGCCCAGAAATACATACCAGGAGAGGGTTATTCCAATAAAAAATACGTAGCGTCTTTTATAGGATATTTACCAGTCCCTAACCCGCAGGTATCAATACTGATAATGGTAAATGAGCCTCAAGGAGAATATTATGGATCAATCGTTGCTGCTCCTGCATTCAAGAATGTTGCGCAGGATGTAGCAAGATATCTTAATATTTCCCCCGATAAGGGAGAACAACATTGAAATTGCAGAAGCTAATTTCTGATTTAGGGAGCTTTACTACATCTGGTAAGAAAGATATAGAGATTAATGGAATCGCCTCTGACTCTAACAATGTAAAGAGCGGGTTTATCTTTATTAGTATTAAAGGACTAAAGGCAGATGGACACAATTTTATTAACGATGCTATTTCCAGAGGAGCTGCAGCCCTCATAGTAGAAAAGGATGTAGAAGTATTAGAAGATATAACAATAATGAGAGTTCCTGATACGAAGAAGATCCTTCCTGTAATAGCAGACACATTTTATAACTATCCTTCAAATAGAATGAGCATTATTGGTGTAACGGGAACTAATGGCAAGACAACAACCACTTATTTTATTGATCAAATTTTTAGAAAAGCAGGCCACAAAACTGGAATAATTGGAACAATCAATTATCAAATAGGAGACAGGATCATACCTGCTGTAAATACTACACCAGACCCAATTCAATTAAGAGCATTGCTCAATCAGATGTTAGAGGTAAACACAGAGATTGCAGTAATGGAGGTTTCCTCTCACGCAATTGCTCAAAGAAGGATAGCAGGCATTGAATTTGACACCTGTATTTTTACTAACCTAACACCTGAACATTTAGACTACCATGAAACATTCGGGAAATATCAGGACACAAAGCTTCAGCTCTTTGAACAAATGGGGAAGAGCAGTAAAAAGAATACTGCTAAAAAAGCCATCATAAATATAGATGATCCTGTAAGCAGACGATTTTTTGATGTATGCCAGGTTGATATTATTACCTATGGATTAAATACAAATGCATCTGTGTATGCAACTGATATAAGATCAACCCTTAATGGTTCATGTTTTAAACTTCGCATAGGCTCTGAAAGCATAGAAGTAAAGATTAATCTTACAGGTAAATACAACATCTATAATGCGCTTGCAGCCACAAGTGCTGCGTTAGCTTTTGGTCTGTCTCTTGATGAAATTAAATCCGGACTGGAAAGTTTAAAATCAGTTCCCGGCAGGTTTGAGAAAATAACCACAGACGCAGGTTTTTGCATTATTGTTGACTATGCCCATACTCCAGACGGTATGAAGCAAGTCCTTAGTACTGCAAGAGACTTAACACCCAACAGAATAATAACAGTGTTTGGATGCGGAGGAGACAGAGACAGGTTGAAACGTCCACAAATGGGAAGGATCTCTTCAGAACTAAGCGACTATACTATCATTACCTCTGATAATCCAAGAACTGAGGATCCTATGAAGATTATTGAAGAAATTATTCAAGGCATTAAGGACACCAGCAGTTCTGCCCTTGAGATTATACCGGACAGAAAAAGCGCTATTAGGAGAGCAATAGAACTCGCTAAAGAAAATGACCTGGTAATGATTCTGGGTAAAGGGCATGAGACCTATCAGGTATTAAAAGACACAGTTGTCCCCTTTGATGACAGACAGGTTGCGAAAAAATATTTATTAAATTTCTAAAATGTAGTAGATTGTCGGTATGGAATCGTTGTATGTAAACGAGATAATAGAAGCTACTAAAGGGCAGCTTGTCAAGGGCGATCAAAATTTCCAGATTAGAAGCATATCAATAGACTCCCGCAGTATAAAAAAAGGTGACTTATTTATTGCAATTAAGGGAGATAATTTCGATGGCCACGATTTTATCGGTAATGCCATAAAAAGTGGCGCATCAGGAATTATTCTTTCCAGCCTGCATTCTCCTCTCAAAACTTTATCCCCAGCTTTTATTATTAAAGTAAGCAACACTCTTAAAGCTCTCCAGAATTTAGCAAAGTATTATAGGTTGAAATTTGATATCCCGATTATTGGTATTACAGGCAGTAACGGCAAAACCACTGTTAAGGATATGACAGAGGGCATACTCTCTCAGAAGCTCAAAATAACAGGGACAATAGGGAATTATAATAATCAAGTCGGGGTTCCGCTTACAGCGTTTAGACTATCGAAAGATACGAGTGCTGGTATCTTTGAAGTGGGAATAAGTTCATATGTGGAAATGGAAAATCTTGGAGAGATTATCTATCCGGATATTGCAGTTATAACGAATATAAACATAGCTCATATGCAGTATTTCAAGACAGTTAGAGGCTTGGTAAACGCAAAAGCAAAACTGTTGGACTTTGTTACTAAAGAAGGCGCTGTAATCTTAAATGCGGATGATAAATATTTTAGCTTTCTTAAAGCCAATGCAAAATGCAGGGTTATATCGTTTGGCATAAAGAACAAGGCTGATGTTATGGCTGAGAATATTAGTTTATTACCTGCAGGTACAAAATTTCTTTTAAATGGCGCTGTTAAAATAACTCTGCCGGTACCCGGAATTCATAATGTCTATAATGCATTAGCTGCTGCCAGTGTTTCTTTGCAGTTTTGTGAAGATCTAAACCTTGTAAGAGACGGCTTGAGGAACTTCAAACCTCCAGAGATGAGAATGCAAATGATAAAGATAAAAGATCTTGTTATAATAAACGACGCATATAACGCAAACCCAGCTTCAACCAGAGCGGCTTTAGAAGTGCTCAGAAATGTTAATTCAAATCCCAACGGGACAAAAAATAGAAAAGTTTTTATTTTTGGTAATATGCTTGAGCTTGGCGCCTGTGAGGTGTCAGAGCATAGGAAGGTTGGAAAATTTGTTACGGAATCTCAAATAGACATATTTATAACTATAGGAAAACTAGCTGGATTATCAGCTGCTACTGCAGAAGAGAATGGTCTCAGTGGAAACAAAATATTCTCATTCAAAAACACAGAGGAGGTTGGAGAAAAATTATTGAGCATACTGCAAAGTAATGATACTCTGTTATTAAAAGGTTCAAGAGCAATGCATCTTGAAAACATACTTGAAATACTAAAGGATTCGTAATGTTTTATCATCTTTTTTATTCACTCAGCAATGTATGGAGCGGATTTAATGTTTTTAAGTATATTACATTCCGCGCAGGAGGCGCAGCTACAACTGCGCTTCTGTTGAGTATATTTCTTGGGCCATGGGTAATAAGAAAATTGCAGGATTTGAACATTGGGCAATATATCAGAAAAGGAGAATGTCCTGACCTGTTCACTCTTCATCAAAAGAAACAAGGCACTCCCACCATGGGCGGGGTTTTAATACTTCTGGTTTTATTGATTTCTACATTATTATGGGCTGATTTCACAAACAGATACATAATGCTTGTTTTACTCATAACTCTATGCATGGGTGGAGTTGGCTTTATTGATGACTATCTAAAAATACATAAAAAGAATGCCAAAGGACTCAAGATAGGTGCAAAATTACTAGGCCAGCTCATTATTGCTGGTTTTATAGGTTTCTATCTTTATTATAATCCGGTAAGTTCTAAGTTTGCCACAAAGCTTGGAGTTCCACTTTTTAAAAATTTCTTTATTGATTTAGGCTATTTCTATATCCCATTTGTTATGCTGGTTATTGTTGGGGCTTCAAATGCAGTTAATTTTACAGACGGGCTTGACGGCTTAGCTATTGGATGCGCAATGATGGTTTCTATTACGTTCATTATAGTAACATATTTATGCGGACATATTGGATTCAGTAAATACCTGAATATCATAAACGTTGTCGGGAGCGGGGAGCTTGCTGTGTTCTGCAGCGCTCTGGTAGGAGCAAGCCTGGGTTTTCTCTGGTTCAATTGCTATCCTGCAGAGATATTCATGGGGGATACAGGTTCCCTTGCAATAGGCGGAGCGCTTGGTTTTGTATCCGTGATTGTAAAACAGGAGATATTACTGGTCATAGCTGGCGGTATTTTTGTTATGGAGGCTATATCTGTTATTATTCAGATTGTTTCATTTCGCATAACAGGGAAAAGAGTGTTTATGCTAGCTCCTCTGCATCATCATTTTGAAAAAAAAGGTTGGGATGAACCAAAGGTTACAATTAGATTCTGGATAGTATCTATAATTTTTGCTCTTATAAGTCTTGCAACCCTGAAGTTAAGATAAGTTGGTAATGTATTGGTTAGATGCCATTCGCATCTGAGTCCCATGGGAGAAGAGTGTCAGCTGTGACTGCATTTATCGGCGCAGGGTCTTCACTGGAAACATGCATATCACACCATAACACATTTGTCCTCCCATTATGACGGTCTGAAACCTGAGCAACTCCAGCGGCAGGAACCATACAATAACCAAAAGTACCAGCATCTGTGCGTTCTGTATCAGCAAGTAATAGTGTTTCTGCAGGTACTGGAAGTTTCCCTAATTTTCGAGATTGCCATTTTCTTATTGGTGTTCCTCCATATGGAGCATGGTAGGCTCTTTGATAATCTGTGAAGCCACTCCAATCGCGATTTAGCGATGGACATCTCCAAAGTTTCCCATTAAGAGACATATCTAGCCCATAATCTGTCAGCTGGGATAAAAATGGGTCGCCTGAAGCAGCAGCGGTGTAATTACATGGCATAAAATCGTCATAATCCTGAGCATAGATAGTTGCTATTAGTCCAATCTGCTTCAGGTTACTCATACATTTTATGCTCCTTGCCATTTCTCTTGCTTTAGCCAAAGCTGGTAGTAAGAGTGATGCAAGCAGGGCTATAACGGCTATTACAACAAGCAACTCAATAAGCGT
>JAUSPT010000041.1 GCA_030652805.1 bacterium
CACTATTCTACAGATTTTAAGTATAACCTTATTTGAGAAAGTTCCTGTTTTACAGCTACTTACAAATGTTAATGATGAAACTCAAAACGGTGAATCTCCTAACCAATTGTTGTTGTTTGACTTATAATGGGACAGTAGTGAGGGCAAATATTAAAAGAACAGCAAAATGTCTTATGGCACTTAGCTTGCTTTTATAAACAACAAGCATCCATAAAAGATAGAAAGGAAGAAAACCTGCTAATATTGACCTGGTCAGCAAAGAAAGTCCAAGCAGAATGCCAGCTGCATATGAAAATACCAGTTTGCTTTTCTGAACAGCTTTAAGCAGAAAATACACAAGAAACACCAGAAATAATGTATAGGGGCATTCTGACAGGATATGAATACTATACCAGATATGCTGCGGGCTGAGAGCCAGCAATAAGCCTGTCAATACGGCAAGTTTGAGTCTGAAGATATCTCTCGCAATTAAATACAGTCCAACACACGTAATAGACCCTATCATTATAAAAAAGAGTCTTAAGGCAAGTATATTATCTCTACCAAAAACAGCTAATATCCCTGCGTGTATTAATGGAAACAAAGGAGGTCTGAAAGCACGGAATTCCCCTTCCAAATATCCTTTCCCATCTAGTAAGTTATCAACTATTGTTTGATATGCCATATCTCCGTATTCAAGATTATGTATGTCGACAAAAAACAAACCAATAAGCCTGAATAACAGGGCCGTTATGAAAATAAAAAGAACCGCTTTCCTCCTGGACTGCATGCAAATTAAACTGTTTAATCTTTCTTTCATATCTCCCCACCAATTTCAACCGTAAGTGTAATAGCTTTATTCACTAAAATCAAGGGAATTGGGAAAACCCAGAACTGTTAGTTTATTGTATTACAAGGTGGTTTAATGTTATTTTTTACATAAAATAAACTTTTTTCTTGACATTTATGTATTCTGATGTTAGTATTTCGCACATGAGTGAAATAATGACTATAAAAGAGCTGGCTGGTTACATTAAAATGAATGAGAGAACAGTCTATAAACTTGCTAATAATGCAAAGATCCCTGCTGTAAAACTTTCAAATCAGTGGCGTTTTAAGAGAAAAACAATAGATGAGTGGCTTGAAGCACAAATGTATGAAAATTGCCCTTATCCAAAAACAAAAATGTGAGGAGGTGAAGTAAATGTATAGATGTGAAATATGCAAAAATGAAGTGGACTCAGTGTATTTTAAAAACAACAAGGAAGTCTGTGAAAAATGCTACAGAGGACATAAAGTAGAAATAGACAAAGCAGAGATTAATTCCTCGCTTATAGAAGAGCATGCTGGGCAAACTGCTGTTGCAGTAAACTAAGGGGTTGGAATAGGATCTCGTTTATGCTGTGAACTTGATATCATACTCATTACTTTATTGAGCTTTCGTCTGTCTATGTCTTTGGTATTATTGCTTTCGATTGCCCTTAGAATATTGTCTGCTTCGTCATATAAAAGGCCCATTTCATCTTCATCAAATTGATCTGGCCACAGACCTGCAGAGGGTCTTCTTGCTATAACCTCTGGTGGAATGCCCAAGTCCTTAGCCAACTGCCTTACCTGAGTCTTAAGCAAATTACCCAGAGGAAGAACATCGGCTGCTCCATCTCCGTATTTTGTATAATAGCCAAGTTCTATTTCTGTCTTATTTCCACATCCACAGACCAGATATCCATAGTTAGCTGCATGGTAGTATAATGTAAGCATCCTTAGCCTTGGTTTCAGGTTTGCTCTGGCTATATTGTTTTCAGAAGCTGGTAAAACATCCAGAAGCTTTTCAAATGGCTCATCAAGAGATATTTTCTTAACTGGAATTGAGTACTTGTTTGCAATCAGAAATGCCATATCTTCATCATTACTATGACTCTCACATGGCATTATTAATCCAAGGCAATTGTCCTTGACAGCCTTCTGGCAAAGAACCCCAACACAAGCAGAATCTATACCTCCGCTAAGGCCAAAAACTAAACCCCTGGCTCCGGACTTCTCCACTTGCTCTTTAAGCCATGAAACTATCTTTACTGATATATTATTATCCATTATTGCACAAACAGCATCTCTCTATACTTTGGCAGGTCCCAATGCTCATCAGCTACAACACATTCAAGTTCATCAACATGTTTTCTTATATGCTCCATTAGAGGTTTTAATTCTTCAAAGAATAAATTAGACTTTTCCTCTGCTTTCAGATTGCCAGCTTTCTTCAGCAGCCCCTCCATTCTACGTGTATGCTTTCTCACATAATATATCTTATCTGTTACATTCGTTAAGTGATTTTTAAGATCTTCAAAAACTTCTTCTTTAATCTTCAAACCAGCATTCTTCCTTAAGAAGACCAGATCTGTAAGATTCTTCGCCAAAAGCCCCTGATAATCAAAACCTGCTGGTACCACATTTGAGTCCACCATTTCACGCAAAGTATTGGCTTCAATCTCCAACTTCTTACAATACATATCCATCCATATATTATATCTTGAAACTAATTCTCCCCTTGTAAGCACACCATATTTCTCAAACAGCGCTATGTTCTCCTCTTTAATAAGAGCTTTAAGCGCCTTAGGTGTTGAAGGTTCATTAACCAGCCCTCTTTTCCCCGCTTCTTTTATCCAGCTTTTAGAATAATTATCACCTTCAAACCTAATTGATTTAGTTTCTCTAATGATTTCTCCCAACACATACAGTACCTTTAAACTAAAATTCTTGTAATTAGACTCCTTTTTTATTCTATCTGTAATATAATCTATAGATTCTGTAACAATTGTGTTAATAACCATAATAGGTGTTGAAATATTCTGGGAACTCCCAACTGCCCTAAATTCAAACTTATTACCGGTAAAAGCAAAAGGAGAAGTTCTATTCCTGTCAACCACATCTTTATTAAAGGTTGGTAATTTGCCAACGCCCAGATTTACAATATCTTGTTTACTGAATTCCGCCTTTTTACCTTTTTCTATTGTACCGAGAATCTTTGTCAGTTGATCACCAACAAACACTGATATAACTGCAGGCGGAGCTTCATTAGCTCCAAGCCTATGTTCATTACCTGCTGAGGCTATACTGGCATATAACAGATCAGCATGTTTGTAAACAGCCCGGATTACAGCTATTAACAATACCAGAAACTGCAAATTGTCCTCTGGCGTATTTCCATGATTAAAAAGATTATTTCTCTTATCATCTGACAGAGACCAATTAATGTGCTTTCCACTTCCATTTATACCTGCAAACGGTTTTTCATGTAAGAGACACACCATATCATGTTTCAAGGCAATCTTTTTGATAATATCCATAAGAAGCTGATTGTGATCCGCTGCAATATTTGAATCCTCAAAAACAGGAGCAAACTCAAACTGGTGAGGAGCAACCTCATTATGTCTGGTCTTTAAAGGAATACCTAATTTATATGCCTCAATACTTACATCATTCATATAATTTATAACACGCTCTTTAATTGAGCCAAAGTATTGATCCTCTAATTGCTGTCCTTTTGGAGATGATGCTCCAATTAGTGTGCGTTCTGTCATAAGCAAATCCTGTCGCATTCTATAAAACCGCTTATCTATTAAAAAATATTCCTGTTCAGCACCACAATCTGAAAAGACCCTTTTTACATCCTTATGCCCGAAAAGCTTTAAAAGCCCAACTGTTGCTTTGTTAATAGCCTCATCAGAGCGCAGTAGGGGAAGCTTTTTATCAAGCGCTTCTCCATGATATGAAATAAATATGGATGGTATACACAGAGTTTTTCCAAGTTCGCATTCTATAACAAATGCAGGGCTTGAAGGGTCCCATGCTGTATACCCACGCGCTTCGAAGGTAGTTCTTATACCTCCGCTTGGAAAGCTGGACGCATCAGGCTCACCCTGAATAAGCATTGATCCGCTAAACTTCTCAATAGCTCTGCCTTCTTCATCAAGCGAAATAAAACTATCATGCTTCTCAGCTGTAAGACCTGTCATAGGCTGAAACCAGTGTGTATAATAAGTTGCTCCCTTTCCAATTGCCCAATCCTTCATTGCATTTGCTATTTCATCTGCTTCCTTCATGCTGATCGTCTTTCCTTCATCAAGCCAGCGCCTAAATGATGCAAAGGTCTTTTTACTTATGTGTTTTTTTATCACAGAAATACTAAACGTGTTTTCACCAAAATAGTTTGATACTCTTTTAGGTAACTTTTCCACGCTCAATTTAACACCGCTAATTTTTTCCAACACATCTTGTCTTATGCTCATCTTATCCCCTCTCCTGATATAATCTGCCCTGAAACGTGTTCATTTGCAGAAGTTTCTCTTCTATTTTACCCAGCACTTTGTTTTTGTCAACAATCCACATTGGCACTATGAGAAATTCCATGGGGCAATCTGCAGTTATTCTCTGAATCACAGTATCTGCCCAGAGATACTCCAGAAATCCTACAGCCAAATCTACATATACATCTAATTCCAATGGCTTATACAGACCTTCCTCATAAATCGCTTCCAGCCTTGTTCCCTTTATTATATGAAGCGGATGAATCTTTATACCATCTAATTTAAGCCTGCCCAGAACTTCCGCAGTTTTCAAAATATCCCCTCTAGTCTCATGAGGCAGTCCTATAATAACATGAACACATATCTTTATGTTTTTTCTTTCTCTTGTCAGATTCACAGCTTCTAGAAAATCTTTATAAACATGCCCTCTGTTTATAAACTCTAAAGTCTCATTATGTGTGGTCTGAAGACCATACTCAATCCATACTTCATAATCAGATGTATAGCTTTCAATTAGATCAAGAATCTCCTCATTTATACAATCAGGACGAGTGCCAATGGATATGCCTACAACATCTTCAAATTTTCTGACGGTATCATACTTTTTCTTCAAAACTTCTAAAGGAGCGTATGTATTTGTATATGCCTGAAAATACACTATGAATTTCTCAGCTTTAAACCTTCTCTTACCAAACTCTATGCCTTTAGCAATTTGCTCTTCTATTGGCAGCGAAGCAATACGGCTGTTAAAGCTGAATCCCCTATTATCACAATAGATACAGCCGTTTTTACTCTTTGAGCCGTCTCTATTAGGGCAGGAGAATCCTGCATCTATACTTACCTTATAAACCCGCGCTCCAAAACGTTTCTTGAGATATTCAGAAAATTTGTAATATCTTCTTATCTCATCACTCATCACTTTTTTAAAGATTCCCATTCCATTATTAAAAAGAAGCAAGAACTCTGAGTTTTATCCAAATAGATATTTCAAGGTGTTTTTATATGTTATCTTTGAAATCTTATCTTCTGAAAGACTTTTTAATATCTTTATTTCCATATCAAACGACGATTTTAAAGACACATCTATCAGCTTTCCATTAATGTCATAATATTTTTGTATAAAATAATTTGCAGGAGTATCGCTTCCCCAGATAATTGTATCAGGGTAATTGCTAACAATATTTCTCATTACGGACCAAGGTTCGTTATAATCTGCTTCCATCCGTTCTCTTGGTAAGGGAATGTGAGGGGATTCCTGCTGGGCAAGGATACAGTGTATATGAAACGCAGAAAGATCAACAAAACAATTCTCTAATTTTGATGCTCTCTCCAGCACGGATTTTACAAAACGCGCTGAATGAGCAATGCAGATTCTAATTTCCGGATGCTTCTCAGCAAATTTTATAATATCAAAGACTGAAGCCCATGGGTCACCTTTGTAATATGAGCTGTGAAACGTTATGGGCAGATTGTGTCTGACGGCAAAATCTAAAATAGGCCGGCCTTTAGTCTCCAAATCCTTTACAAATGCCCGTATGTATGTTGGGACTGTTTTTAAGCCAAACACAGGATATTCTTTATGGAGTTTCTCAAATAGCTCAGCCTGTTCTTTTGTTTTTCTTGAGGGGTCAAACATAACAAACGGGATAGCCATATCAGAATACTCTGGAAATATTTCATAAATCTCTTTCAACATGCTTTGATTTTCAATCTCATAAGGGAACTTTGAAAACATTTCATTTATTTTTATTTCTTTCGATGCTCCCAGTTCAACAGTATAATAACTTGAGTCCATAGGAAATATGACTGCGTATGATATCCTCAGATATTTCATCCTGATCACCAAATCTTCAAAACTCAGACAATATGGATATGAATGGCTCACGTAATTTTTGTAATTTACTCCTATATGGGAATGTCCATCAATTATTCCTTTACGCGTTTTTATTTTCTTAATAATTTTATTCTTATCCATAGAATTAATATCCTTTCTCCCAATCAGGCGTTATATCTTGAGCAATTGTTTCTGAAATGAATACGTCAGCTGATGTCAACTGAACAATAGAGTCAGGGACCAGAGGGGTTACTGGACCGTGCAGGGCCAGCCTGGTTATAAGTCTTTGCCACGATGTGCCAGTTCCGTGAACACTGATAGAATAAGTGTTGAGCCTGTGCTTAGCCGCCAGATACTCACGCGGACCGATAGTGGCGGCCTTGGGCGGTACAGCCGCAATATCGCCACTGGCGCCAAAACTGCCGTGCAAAGAATTCTGGGCCAGCGTGAACGGACTTAGAGTAACAATACTCGGCCCCATTTTCTTGAATTCTTCCAGACCCTTTGGGACCTCAGGCGCATCTGGTTCGACAAAGGCTAAATGTCCTGTCCAGCCTGGTCCTGCATAACAAATATCAGCCCCACCGAGATCAGCAATCCTTTTCCCATAATCTTTAAAATTTTCATTGGTAAAACCAATCATCTGGGTTTCCGGCGGACGAAGCTTATTATCAAGTTCATTGTAAAAATATTTTTTGAGCGCATGAGTAAAGCCCAAAGGCCATGTCTCTGGTGCGATATTTCCATCTTCATCCGCATATTCATCCATATTGAACGTGTAGAGATTTTCACAGTTGATCTTAGAGCGATTAATCATATAGGCTACGTTTTTGTAGAGCGGCCAGGGTTGGGGTAGGATCATAACCAGCTTTTTATCCGCTTCCATGGCTTCTTTGATACGGAAGAAAACATCCATCATAAATATAAACCATATCTCAAAATCCTTGGCCACCTTGATTTTTAAGTCAGGATTGGGATGCTTGGTAATATCCTCTCGCTTGATATTTCTGACTCTTTCCAGAACTTCCTTATCTCTAAAAGGAACATATCTGGACGGACTGTAATTAAATTCTTTCATTTCACACCTCCGAATAATTTCTGTTTTTTATTATTTCTATAGATTTTTGCCGCGCCTATAATCCCTGCGTCACGACCGGATGAAGGGGTTATTTTGTATTTGCAGTTCTTAGCCAAGATATCAAGCCATACCTTGGACTGCGAGACTCCACCTGACACATAGATCTGGCGGGCAGAAGATATTTTTTCTATTTCTGAAAGATGCGATAGAAACCTGTTTAAAAAATACTTAATAACAGACCCAGCTATTATGTCCTTATCAGCAGACTTATCATGTATGAATTCTCCGTTGGCAGCTCTGATTTCAATAAATGCGTCTTTGCTTTTCACAGTATTAAATTTTGCCAGAAAATCGTCATATGTTATATCTGGGAAATATCTTGTTTTAAACTTATGAATAATATTACCAAACTGAGAGTCAAGACTAATCAGAAAATAATCATTTGTTAAAGGACCTATGCCTACAATTTGATTTTCTTTTATAGAATTTAGCGGTTCTTTTATGATGGCATAAAGCACCATTGCTGTTCCGAAATTGGCGCTTATGTCTCCCTCAGCTTCAAGCCCTGCTCCTACTGCTGACGCTGACTGGTCATTACCACAGA
This sequence comes from bacterium, assembly GCA_030652805.1. Taxonomy (NCBI): domain Bacteria; species bacterium. Next base: position 7,800 of record JAUSPT010000041.1, read on the forward strand.
AATATACAGGTAGCTCTTTTTTGAGCCCTAACTCATGTCTCATTTTATGAGTTAATTCATAGGAAATACCTGCAGCTTCTTTAATTTCAGGGAAATTGTCTTGTGTAAGTTCAAGGATATCAAGCGCTTTTTGATTTAAATGCTTTTTGCGTATATCAAAAACTCCGCCCATGCCAAAGCTGGTATAGTCAGAATAAAACTTTTCTGTCAATCTGAAAGCAACATACTCATTAATAAGAGGGAAATAAGCAGCCTTTTTGTATATAGCAGCTTTGTTCTTTTTCAACCATAATAATTTTGAAATATATAAAGATGATAAAGGCTTGGAAAAACCAGCGGTTTTATAAAATTCAGGTAGCTTTTCAGATAGATATACTTCTTCTTCTACTGCTCTTGTATCGAGCCAGACAATCCCTTTGTCTAAAGAATTAAAATCCTTATCCACAGGCATAAAGGTTTGTGCCTGACTGGTAATCAATATCGCTTCAATAAAATAGCCTTTTTGTGTAGCAATCTTGATTATCTTTTTTAAGGCTTCTCTGGCTTTGGTAAAACATTCTTCAAAATCGGATTCACAGATTTCCTGCTTACGATTAATCTTAAAATCACAAAGTATACTTTCAATTGTATTTAGCTCTCTGTCTATAGTTCCGCATTTAAGGGAACTAGTACCAATATCGAGAACTGCTAAGGCATTTTCCATTTTGAAATAAAATTATATAGCTATCTTTTTTCCAGTTTTATTTGACTCCAGTGCTGCCGTCAAGACTTTATGACTCAGGGCGGTTTCTTCCGGCATTACATTTTTAAAAGAATGGTCAGAGCCTCCTTCTTTAAATTCATACACAAACGCCCCTAACATCTGTTGAAAAGCATCTGAAAAACCAAATTCAAAAATCCCGCCAGTAATCGATGGTATTACTGACTGAGATCCTGTATCAATACGTGTCCATCCTTGTTCTTTGCCTTTGGTCTCTAAAAAATAAAAAGCCTTAGGATCGTGAGTTGTAAATTTTGCCGAACCTTCAGTGCCGTAGACCTCTATAAACCATGTATTTGTTGCGCCAGGAGCCATACGCTTGGTTTCAAGGATAAGTGTAAAATCTTTTCCGTGATCAGGATCAGCGCATTTGCAGGTAAGCACAGCATTATCCCATGTTTGACAGGTGGCAAATCCTCCTTTTCCATCAGGCCTCGTTTCAGCTATATTTAATAAATCAGCATACACTGTTTTTGGTATCCATCCCATACGAAAAGGAATATGCTGGGTATGCATTCCCAGATCGCCCATGCATCCATATTCTCCATTAATTTCTATCATCCGCTTCCAATTGACTGGTTTATCAAGATCCATGTCACTGGAATGGTGGAAACCACTTTTGACCTCCATAAGCCTGCCATATCTTTTCTCCTGTATCCACTTAATTATCTTCTGTGCCCCTGGAAAATAGGGAAATTGGGAGTTGCACCGGACAATTATGTCGGGATTTTCTTGTATAACTTTTAAAATATTGTCATTGGCTCTTTTATCAATACCAAATGGCTTTTCTCCGAGCAAATGCTTTCCTGCCTTAATAATATCAATGTACATCCTTTCGTGAAGATTATGAGGGACAGCACAATATACGGCATCAATTTTATCGGATTTAATTAATTCCCGGTAATCATCGGTATCTATTTTAATGGTCGGGAAATTGTCCAAAAACCATTTTCCCGTTTCCTTATTGTATTTATCACAAATACCTGTGATAACCGGTGCAGGTCCATCATAAAGCAGATGACACCAGCGGGCAATACTGCTGCCTAACTCCCGTCCCATTAAGCCAAGACCGATAACACCAAATCGTATTTTTTTTCTGTTTTTCTTATATTTTCCCATCTTTACCAATCCTTTTGTTTTTAAAAATACTGTCTCCTGGAATGCATGGTTTAGAAGCTTCAAGAATTAGACTGTTCCCCTCTCCTGTAAAAGAATGAACTATTCCCTGATTCATTGCAAAAGTATCTCCTTCTTCCATCAAAAATTCTTTCTCCGCAGTTTTCATTGAAACTTTACCTTTAACGATAAAGAAAGTTTCATGTTTAAAATTATGGTGATGAGCAGGGCAGGTTTGTCCATCAAAGAGAAATAAAAATTTTCCACAATATCCCTCTTTCTCTTCATTAGCTATCCAGAACTCAATAAGACCTGTTCTGCAAAAATCACTTAATCCAAAATCTAAGACAAGAGGATCTACATCGGGCATTTTTATTTCCCACTTTTCAAGAACAGTATAACATCTCTTTAACGCATCCTTTTTCTCTTTGCCGGACAGTTCAAAAGTCTTTGTCCACTTATTTTCCATTTTTATAAAACTCCTTAATAAATTTCTGATAATTGTTAATAATTGCCTGCATAATCTTTTTTCCGGTTTCCTTTGTTGCTTTTGTTGGGTCACCGTAAATACCTGTTTTGCTTTTCTGTATTCCCCATGTAGACCAAAACACCTTGTCCGGATAGAACTTGGAAGATACTGTTATCTTATCCTGCCCAGTCGCCTTTTTCATATCTACTAGATTTTCATTCAGATAAAGCATTAAAGATGTTTCGTATTCACCGCCATGACAACTTCCTTTTGGACCGGCTTTGCTAATTTTCAAAAACTCTTCTTTTGCCATTAGCGAAGGATATGTAAGAGCCATATAGATATTATATGCATCGGCAACATTGCGCGTCACTACTCTTAATGCACCCGTATGATTTCCGTGAGCGCTAATAATTATAATCTTTTTAAAACCCATCTCAATGACGGAAGAACAGATATCAAATACCATGTTGATAAATGTTTCTTGTTTTAATCTCATTGTTCCGGGCCATTTTGCTACACTTTTCATTGAATAACCGCTCCAAACAGCAGGCATAATCAGTAAAGGAATCTTATTTTTTAGCGATTCTCCTATTCTTTTTGCCACTTCTTCAGCAATATAGGCATCGGTCTTTACCGGCAGATGTTTGCCGTGTTCTTCTATCTGACCAACTGGCAATATAATTAAGGCATTTTTTTTAATTAGTTCCTTTAATTCAGGCCATTTTTTGTCTGCAAAATAAATTGACATTTTGTCTCCTCTATTTAATTTAAACAATCCACGACTTTACCAGCACGAAGTTTTTCAATACACAACTCTGGCTCATTTTTGTCATTTACTTCCTTTTAAACCTGTAACGAAGTACAGTATCTCTCATCGCATAGAAATTTTCCAGAGGCACAGCTTCGGTTATATTATGACTGGATGCGCAGATATATCCACCGCCAACAGCAAGTCTTTCAATGTGTTCAATTACATCCTTTTCTACGTCCTCCGGCGTTCCGAAGGCTAGAACGCCGGAAAGGTCAATGTTACCGTGCAAGGCAATCTTATTCCCATACATTTCCTTGATTTTATAGATATCTTGCTTGCCATCACAGGGCTCAATAGGGTTAAGTACATCTATTCCCATTTCTATAAAATCCGAGATTAGAGACATCCCGTTCCCATCAAAATGGATGCTTACAGGAAGTTCTTTATTTTTTGCTAATTCAACTCTTTGGCGCAGGCCCGGGTATTCAAACTCCTCAATCATTTCTCTTGAAAACATTGGACCTTCCTTGCTGCAAATTACAGACCCTACTTGTATCACATCTATGGGATAACTAAGTGCCAGTTCCAATTCGCTTATGCAGAAATCATTTACCATTTTCTGAAAATCATGAATGAATTCAGGATCAGTAATCATATACATATAGTAGTCTTGATAACCGATAGCAGTAGTAACAATAAATGCCGTCTGGTTGGGAGTATATATCAACCCAAGACCTGTCCCCTCGATACCTTCCAGTAATTCTTCAATAGATTTTTTAATAATGTCCAAACAGGGAAACTTTATCTGTTTCAAGTCTGCACGGGTCTTTATGGTACCGTCAACATATTGCTTCCGTCCCTGGGAATCAAAGACGTTCTTGCGGCCAAGTTCCCAGACGTTTGCCAGAAAAATCATGTCATTTCCACACTTCAAATTTAGCTCAATATAATCCTTAACCGGAAGTTCGTAAGAACGAAGGTTCATCGGAACAGGACGTCCCAAAATTTTGCTGACTACTGAAGATTCTATTTCGCTTTCCTGAAAACAAATCTCCTCTGATTCAATATGCTTCAGAGCGACAAGATAGCGATTTTTATCAGGTTTTCTCAATTTCTCTGCCTATTTTTTTGCTTCAAAAAGAAAATTCAATATTTCCAGAGACACTAATTTTAATAATTTACTGTTTATTTATTATCACTTTTAAATTGATTTTCTAAAATTTCTCTTACTAAACAAATTCTTAAAAAGTCCGTATCTGGGGGAACCTGGTCAGCTACTCCAAGAACAAACTTTGAACCTAAAGGGAAAGTTTGAATTACTTTCTTTAAATAATTCACAAAATAATCTTCAGAATAAACCCGTGAAAATAAAGCACCCGGCAGACACCCCCATATAATAATTTTATCATCTGCAATTTTTTTTATCTCTTCTAAGGTAAGGTCTCCTACTGGTGTTGGAGTTACTGCTTCTGCAAAATCAAAACCCGCCTTTATAATTGATGATAAAGAGCCTTTTAATGTCCCATCATTATGTATGCCAACAAATTTGCCTGCTTTATGCAATTGTTCAATCCTTTTTTGCCAGTAAGGAAGATTATATTTTTCTATTAAATTTTCCCCGGTAACTTCACCAGAAAGATTATCAGGAAATTCAACTAATTTTGCAGGAGAATCGGCAATTATTTGGAAGATTTCATCATCATCTTTTTCTAACTCAGTAATTGTTCGTTCCATTTCTTCTTTGCTATCGATAAGTAAAAAGATAGTTGTCTGCACTCCTGCCCAGCGGCTTAAAAGCGTTTGTAAAGGAGAAACGCAAATTGGTGCCAGGAGATCAGGCAATCCATATCCACCCCATAAAGCGTCAATGCGTCTAAAATCATCAAAACAGTGTGTTATCTTGCGATGAGAAAAAATATAACGCATAATTCTTAAATCTTCAGGCTTTTTAATATAATATTCTTTATAGGCGGTAGAAAAGGACTGGGGAAGATATTCTTTTATACTGCTGAGTTCTCCTAAAGGTGTACATATGGTGGAAAGAGTTTTATTCCCTTCTTTTTTAACACTAGTCTTTATGCTTTCACCGAATTCCTCTTTCCATACTGAAGGAGGATAAAGATAGATACCTGCACCTGTATCCTGATGAAGTTTTAAATAACCCTCTTCTCCTTCATATTCCTTAGGTAATTTTTGCATTGTTTTATGGCTTTCATACCAGTAAATCAAATCAGCATACCATGGAGTAATATCTGGCTTTTCTCCACTAAATACTGCTAACAACCTTTCTCTCTGATTCATCCTTCTAATCTCCTAAGATGTATTTCTCGTATTTTCCAGACTTCAGCTTTTAATATCCCAGTTCCTTCTCCACTTCAAAAATGGCTTCATCAATAATGTCCATGCCCTTGAGAAGAACTTCATCTTCCATAATAATAGGAGGACTCATACGCAAGATATGTCCTGCTGGAATCCATGCAAGCCCTTTTCTAAAGGCTTTTTGATAAACCAGTTTTCCCGCTTCTTCAAAAGGTTCTTTGGTATTTTTATCCTTTACAAGCTCTATACCCATAAGACACCCCTTTGCCCGCACGTTACCCACAATGGAACGCTCATCCTTCATCTTTTCCATACGTTTTAACGCTATTTTACCCAGATGCGTAGACTGTTCAAGCAGGTTTTCTTCTTCTATAACCTCAATACATGCAAGTGCAGCTGCGCATGCCATCGGATTTCCTCCATAACTGCTGGAAGCTGAAATTGATTCAAATGATTCTTTGTAAGGTTCACGTACTGCTACACATGTTACTGGAAAACCATTGCCAAAACCTTTACCAAGCATTACTACATCCGGCACAACGTCCCAATGTTCAGTGCAAAGCCATTTCCCTGTACGCCCCATACTGGTGAGTACCTCATCGCACATTAGTAAGATTTTATGCTTATCACAAAATTTTCTCATTTTTGGAAAGAAATCATCAGGAGGTATTACTGAACCGCCCCAGCCTTGAATCGGTTCCAGAACAAAGGCGGCTACCTGATGCGCTGTACCTTTATCTAAATACTCTTCATAAAATTCAATATATCTATCAGTATCAATTGTCCCGTCATCCTTGGTCCAGTGAGGATGATATGGGTCAGGCCGCGGGACCATATGGAATCCCGGCGCTCTTGTAGGTCCGTACACTGCAGAACGAATGTGTCCCAATGATACGCCGCCATAAGTTTTTCCGTGATAATCATAGAAGCAGGAAATCATTTCATGCTGTTTAGTAGCAGCGCGGCATACACGCAATCCTGCTTCAACTGCTGTGGTTCCTGAATCGTACAATTGAAATCCGTTCAAATCGCCGGGCAAAATTTCTGCCAATTTTTCCATTAACTGTGTTTTTATCGGGGTGGTGAAATCATGCGCATTTTGAAGCGTACCTGCATATTTTTGGATGGCTTCTGTAATTTTTGGATGGCAATGTCCTAATGTGGTAACATAAATACCTGAGGAAAAATCTATGTATTTATTACCGTCTACATCTGTCAAAACACAACCTTTACCAGACTCAAAAACAACCGGAAAAAGTTTCACCTGACTGCTTAACCCTTTGAAATACTTTGTGCACCGCTCATGCCACTTTTTGGATTGAGGTCCAGGGGGAGTTACTTTTACATCAGGAACTTTACTTAAATCTATTTTTGCCCAGTCTTTATTGTACATTTCCATTTAATCCTCCAATTTATATTTCTAACGCTATACTGTTATTACTTCTACCCCGATTTTTCTTATCTTCTCTAGATATGTTTTATCAGCGTTCTTATCTGTTATTAATTTGTCTATATCCTTAATATCTACATATTTTGAAAACGAGTTTTTGCCAATCTTTGTATGATCTGTTACAACAATAACCTCAGTTGCAAGACGGCACATTAATTCTGTCATTTTCGCAGTATATATGTCTCCTGTGGTTACCCCTCCATCCACGCTCATTCCATCAGTTCCAAGAAGAGCTTTATCGGCACGAAAACTCTCTATGCCTTTTTCTGCAAGAGGTCCGCTTAAATCAAAACTCCCTGCTCTGCAATTACCACCCAATAGTATTGTACTTATGTTACGAGAAGTTCTGAGCTCTAACATGACAAGTATAGAGTTTGTTACTACAGTTATATTGCTCCTGTTTTTAAGATTTCTTGCAATCTGCACTGTTGTAGTACCAGCATCAAGAAAAATCACGTCTCCACTTCTAACAAGTTCTGCTGCATACTTACCAATTGCCTCTTTTTCTTTAGGCATTTTTTTGACTTTATCTCTATACATAGTCTCCAGAAGTGTCTGTTCCAGCTTCACCGCTCCGCCATATGTCTTGGCAAGCAGGCCTTGTCCCTCCATTACTGAAAGGTCTCTTCTTACCGTAACCTCTGATACTTCAAGTTTACCCGCAAGTTTTACAACCTCAATCTTGTTCTCTGCATTCAGGATATTCAGTATTATTTTTTTTCTTTCTGTAAACTTAAGCCCCATTTTTGTCCGTTTCCTTCTTAAATATGATTATTTGCTTTTGATTATGATTATTTGTATCACATAACACAAATCTTGTCAAAAAAAATTTACTTAGCTTTCTTCAGGAACACCATTAGAATCATGATCGCTGCAGGGGTTACGCCAGAAATGCGATTCGCCTGACCCAATGATACAGGCTGGAATTTTTCCAACTTTTCCTTAATCTCTTTTGATAATCCATGAACATCTGCGTAGTCTAAATCTATGGGAATCCTTATCCTCTCAAGATCCTTAAATTTCCTTATATCTCTGACCTGTCTCTGAATAAAACCGGCATATTTGACCTCTATCTCCATTTGAGTCAGCACATCATCAGGCAAGTCAATCTTGAAAGTATTAATGCTAACTTCCGGACGTCTGAGAAATTCCTCCAGAGAAATAGTTTTTTTAATAGAAGGAACAGTGGAAGGGCTTATTTTCTCTCTTCTTAAATATTTTAATCCCTGCTCAATTTTTCTCTGCTTCTCAGTAGTTTTATCAAAATCATCCTTTGAAACAAGGCCTGCTTCATATCCAATTTTTCTTAACCGTAAATCTGCATTATCTTCACGAATAACGAGGCGGTGCTCAACGCGCGAAGTAAACATCCTGTATGGCTCATTCGTACCCTTTGTTACAAGATCATCAAGCAGCACACCAATATAACTGGTAGAACGATCCAGTATAAGAGGAGCTTTTCCCTTCATTTTTAACACAGCATTTACTCCTGCAACCAATCCCTGTGCTGCAGCTTCCTCATATCCTGTAGTACCATTAATCTGTCCTGCCAGATATAAATTACTAATTGGTTTTGTCTCCAGAGTAGGATAAACCTGTCTGGAATCGATAACATCATGCTCTATTCCATAACCCATATGTGTGGGCTTTGCCTTTTCCAATCCTTTGATTGAGTGTAAAAAATCCATCTGAATATCTTCCGGCAGACTTGTAGCAAGCCCGTTAGGATAGAATTCAAACGTATCCAATCCCTCCGGCTCAAGAAATATCTGGTGACGACTTTTATCAGCAAACTTTACTATTTTGTCTTCAATTGAAGGGCAGTATCGCACTCCTGTGCCATGAATTACACCGGTGAACAGAGGCGACTTACTCAGCCCGGAACGAATAATCTCATGCGTCCTTTGATTAGTATAGGTAAGATAGCAAGGGACTTGCTTCCTGGTTATACGTCTTGTAGAAAAAGAAAACGGTATTGGCTTTTTATCTCCCTCCTGAATCTGGAGCCCTGAAAAATCAATTGTTCTTCCATCCAATCTTGGACAGGTTCCTGTTTTAAAACGAAGAAGTTTAAATCCTAAATCCTTTAAGGAATCCGAAAGTTTTGTTGCTGCTTTTTCTCCCATTCTGCCGCCTGGAAAATGTTTAAGCCCTACATGAAGCAGCCCATTCAAGAATGTGCCGGGAGTAATAACCACTGCTTTAGAGAGAATGTTCCCTGAACTGGTTTTCACTCCGATAACAGACATATTTTTTACAACTAATCCTATAACCTGTCCCTCTGTTACATCCAGATTTTTCTGCTTATTTACAACGTTACTCATGTAAAACTTGTATTTTTTTCTATCTATTTGTGCGCGCGAGGAACGTACTGCAGGGCCTTTTGAAGAATTGAGCTGGCGAAACTGTATGCCTGCATAATCAGCAGCCTTTGCCATTTCACCGCCAAGAGCATCTATTTCCTTAACAAGCTGCCCCTTGCCTATTCCGCCAATTGCAGGATTGCAGGACATAAACCCAATATTATCTTTATTCATTGTGATGAGTAATGTCTTCGCACCCATTCTCGCACTTGCCAGAGCCGCCTCGCACCCTGCATGTCCCGCACCAACAACAATCACATCATATTTCATCTTTCTACGCCTATTTACTTTATTCGTTTTCATTAACTGCTATTATAACATTTTTTTAAACAGTTTTTCTCACACATAAAAAGCACAGCAAGAAAAACCAGAAAGAACGTTCCCAGAATCTTGTCAAAACTTTCAGTTTGGACACAGTTCATGCCTGTTACCCCTGCAATAGTAAACAATAAAATCCGCAAGATATTTGATATCAAAATGAATAGAGGTATGCTGGATATCCATATCAATGTTTGTGCGAGATTAAATTTGCATATCCACGGCAAAATTGATAAAAACATTAGCAATATAATCAGCGTATCCAGCCCTGAACAACGTTCTACAAGAATAAGCGTGAAATCAGATACTGTTACCGAATAATTTTCCAACGACAATTTAACCGGCATACCAAGCCGACCAAAAAAAGCACCAATGATAATTGCATTAAGACGGTTAATCCAGTGAATCAAAAAAGAGAGTCTCCATTCAAAAGGATAAAGAAAAATAAGAAAAAAACATGGGAAAAGGACTTTTTTTGCCTTCTTTATACCATAAAAAAGACAACATAGACTGAACGCAAAAACAACGAGTGCAGCCCCTTCAAAAAAATACATTCCGGAAAAAAATCCATATAAGAAAATCAGAAAACCTGATAGGAGAAAAACAAAGAAATAAAATGTACCGCTGGCATTCTTCTCCTGTTTAAAAGGTGAGCTTGTCTGAGCATGCCTGAAAAGAAGATAGGATATCAGAGGTGTAAGTAAAATATAAAAATACATAGGCTGCCGGTGGTAAATGCTCAGTATCCATAAAAAATATCTATGCAATAGAACCGGAATAATGAGAGAAACCAGTAATATCAGGAATATTTTCCCCCTGTCAGTCTGAATCCTCATTCCTTTTTCTCCTCCATAATCCCAGAAGAAGAACTCCTGACGCTACAATAACAACAACCACTGAACCAGGCAGAGGAGCTTTAGCTGCCGCAGGAGGAGCAACCGGAGCAACTGGAGGAGGAGGAACAGGAGGCCTAGGCCGCCATCCCCAAGCATATCCAAGTTGATGCATACTAAAAATTAAAAACACAATTAGAATGACAACGATTTTGACTTTCATTGTTTTTCTCCACATGTTAATGGTCTAGTTTATATGCTCAATCTACAATTATACAGAACTTTTCGTGGGTTTTACAGAGAAAAGAAAGAGTAGTCTTGTTTTTTAACCCTGTCATTGCGAATCCCAAATCCCCTCCCCCTCAACCGCTTGCTTTAGCTGGCGGTTATTGTAGGTGCATTGTAGGGGCACAATATCTTGTGCCCTTAATATGAATTACGCCACTTTAATCTGGTACAAATATTTTTGGAACTCAATAAATGTATTCTTTATTGATTCAACACCACCAAGCGCTTCTGCCGCATCAGTTATTGATTGATACTTTAATTCAAGCAAGCTCGGTAATTTATCTTGGTCAAGTTCGCCGACACCAGTTTCAATATATTGAGACAAAACAAAATCCAGAAAATCTTTTTGTTTATCATCAAGCCCTAAGAAGATATTTGATTTTGCGTTTATTACTCGTTCTTCTCTGGTAATGGGTTTAACATTGAACGACACATATTCAAGCACATCAAACAAATCGCTTTTTTCTGCATTAATCAACTTTCGCAGATTGCTTAATTCATTTTTGCCGTAACCTGCTTTTTCTAATTTTTTCAGAAAAGACTTTCGAGTTGACGGAATAGACCAAATTTTGCGTAGTTCTTCCTCATCTTTAAAAAATCTAGGCAATTTACCGTAAAGATTTTCCAGAAATTCTTCGGCTGATATAGGTTTGCCATCAGCGTTCCAAAAAGATGTGGCAATCATATGCTGGATTTCCCGCTCTTTGCCATCGCGTAATTTAATTTTAATCTTCTTCTTTGCTTCGTATGGAGGTCCAGGTTCACTGATAATATCTTTCGGCTCCTTCGGCTCTTTGGGTTCTTTTGGTTCCGGCTCTATCGGTTCACCATCCCATTCAGGATCAGCAAAATGATGATACGCATCAACAAAGTCATAAATCGTAAAATATTCTTTCCCGTCAAATAACCGTGTTCCACGACCTATAATCTGCTTAAACTCGATCATTGAATTAACCGGACGCATCAAGATAATATTTCGGATATTGCGGGCATCCACACCAGTAGAAAGTTTTTGCGAGGTAGTAAGAATTGTCGGGACGCTTTTTTCGTTGTCCTGAAACTCGCGCAAATACTGTTCCCCAAGTGCGCCGTCATTAGCCGTTACCCGCTGGCAATAGTGGGGGTCGGAACTGTCTTTGAGTTGATTAACCAAATCCCGAACTGCCAACGCGTGATCCTGAGTAGCACAGAAAACAATAGTCTTTTCGCTTTGATTGATTTCATCTAAGAAAATTCTGACCCGCTTGGCTTCACGTTCTTTGATCTCAATAATTCGGTTAAAATCAGTTTCTATATAAATTTTCCCTTCTTCTATTTCACCTTCAACAATCTGATCATCTGACGTATAGATATAATCATCAATCGTCGTCTTAATCCTCTTTATCTTAAACGGTGTTAGGAATCCATCGTTAACACCTTCTTTTAGTGAATAGATATAAACAGGATCACCGAAATATTTATATGTATCCACGTTATCTCTGCGTTTGGGAGTAGCTGTCAACCCTAATTGCACAGCCGGTGAAAAATGCTCCATAATACCCCGCCAATTGCCTTCGTCATTAGCACCACCACGATGACATTCATCAATAATGATAAAATCAAAATAATCAGCCGGATATTCACCAAAATAAGGCATCGAATTACCATCCGCATCTTTGCCACTCATAAATGTTTGGAAGATGGTAAAGAAGATACTTCCATTTGTTGGAACTCTGCCCTTCTTTCGAATTTCACTTGGAGCAATTCTGACCAGTGCGTCTTCAGAAAAAGCATTAAAAGCGTTGAAAGCTTGGTCTGCTAAAATGTTTCTATCGGCAAGGAATAATATACGGGGTCTCCTTGAACCGTCACGCTTTAAATTCCAACGGGTTTGATAAAGTTTCCACGCTATTTGAAAAGCAATAAAGGTTTTGCCGGTACCTGTCGCCAAAGTAAGTAATATGCGCGACTTATCTTCGGCAATAGCGGACATGGCGTTATTGACCGCAATTTCCTGATAGTATCGCACCTTTTTTGTGCCGCCGATATCTTCAAACGGAACTTGATTAAATTTATCCCGCCATTGGTTTTGAGTTTCGAAAGTCTTATTCCACAACTCGTCTGGAGATGGGAAGGCAGCAATTAATCCTTCCTTGCCAGTCTTCATGCAGATTTGGTAAATATCTTTGCCGTTACTGGCATAAGTCGTATCAAGATGCATCATTCCAGCATAATTCTTAGCTTGGGCAACGCCTTCGCCAACGACCAGTTCATCGCTTTTAGCTTCAATGACAGCAAGTTTGCGTCCCTGATATACCAGTACATAATCAGCTCTCAAAGGTTTAGCGCGACCTCCGCCAGTCTGGATTTTCCCGGCAGTGATTTTGTATTCCCGCAAAACTTTTGTGCCTTCCACGACACCCCAGCCGCTTTCTTTTAGTGCGGGGTCAATGAGTTCTGCTCTTGTTTCAGCTTCGTTCATTTTTATTATCCCGTTTTTGCAGCAATTTCTTTTCTATTTCCTCAAGTTGTTTTAGGTCTTCTTCATCCGCTGCCCGTGCTTCTGCCTTTTTCCGTTTCTTATTAAATTCTTCGTAACACTTTTCGGCAATCTTTTTAGCTACTTCCGCCTTAACCTTGCCGGCATGTGTCAATAATTCCTGCTCGTTGAATTCCAGAAAACTATCAAGTTTGTCTGCCCATTGTTTCATTGTAACGGTTTTTCTTTGCCTTGCCTGTCTTTCGGCATAATCCAGATACATGGTTACAATCTCATTCAGGTCTTTGATTTCATCCTCGTTCAGGTAGTTTTTGGCGATAGCCACATCTTGTTTTCTTACAATAGAACCTCGCCATGAGGTAAGCCCCATATTGGATTTGTCCGCATTGCTGCGATTTTCAATGAGTTCAGCAGCAGTTTTTCCGGTGGTTGCCCAGAGCATTTTATTCTGTACCTTTTTAAAGAAAATTTGCGCCTGCTCCGATGTTTTATCGTAATCAATTGCGGTTGCGTAAATATCACGAATTTTCTGGTAAAACCGCTTTTCGGATGCACGGATATCCCGGATTCGCTCCAACCACTCGTCAAAATAGTTCCATTTGTCGATTTGCTTTAAGCGGTCATCATCCATGGCAAAGCCTTTGATGATGTATTCTTTAAGAATATTGGTTGCCCATATTCTAAATTGTGTTGCTCGCTTGGAATTTACCCGGTAGCCGACTGCTATAATAGCGTCCAGATTATAGAAATCTCTGTTTCTGGCTACATGGCGGTTGCCTTCCTGCCCAACTGTTTCCATTTTGGAAATAGTTGCCTCTTTCTGCAATTCTCCTTCTTCGTAGACGTTGCTTAGGTGTTTTGATATTGCTGGAACATTAACATCAAAAAGCTCTGCCATCTTTGCCTGTGTAAGCCAGATAGTTTCGTTTTGAAAGATAGTGTCTATTTTTACTTTGCCGTCCGTGGTGGTGTAGAGGACGATTTCGGATTGGGGCATTAGATTACCTCCTGTTCATCTGTGGTCACAATTTTCCCTCAAAAGCTTTCTGTAATATTGATTTCTTAAATTCTTCTAAGTTTGCGAGTTTGTGATTATAGATTGTTTCAAGCTTTTTGGTTTCGGCTGAAAGCGCATCAAGTTTTGCGACGATACTTTTTTGTTCGGTTATTGATTTCGGAAATTTAAAAACTATTTGTTTTAATGCTCCGCCATTAAATTGAGGTTGCGCTGAGCCAGCCGATAATTGACTGACTTGATCCCAGTAAAGCCTAGACTTTGAAAAATACCAATACAACTTACTCGAAATTTCTTTTTTAAATTTCATTCTGATAAGATACGACGCAAATACTGCCTTTTCCTCACCTTTAAATAATAATACATTGCCAGCTGAAGCACCCGTTCGTGCCATCAATAAATCACCGTCTTTCAAAATATACTTGTTCGATTCTTTAAAAGAATTTATATACATCTTTTTTTCTTGTGTCAATAAACCATTCTTATCTGTATCAGTAATTCTTACAAATCTATAATCACCTTTGCATCTCGCTTTTTCCGTATATCCATATTCAACATCACAAACATCGCTCAAATTATCCTCTTCCCATTTTTCATTACTAAAAACACTCTGCAAATACGATTCGAAAATTTCTTTGGCGTTTTGAAGATTTTTTTTCGCATTTTTCTTTGATTTTTCAACCTTATCAAAAACTTCATCTAAAACTTTAACGATTCGCTTTTGTTCTTGAGATGATGGTAATGGAATTTCAAAGTTTTCGAGCATTCCCATTTTTATATACGGCATCGTATTTCCAAGTTTTTGCTTGGAAACTGTATCTTTAAGCATTCCCTCTAAAAAATGAAGTAAAAATGGAACTGAAATATCTTTAAAATTAAAGAGAACATATGTACGTTGATATGCTTCAAACTTTCCTTTGTAGTAACTTACGTGTCCTACATCTCCATTGCCTGCAACAAGAATTGCTTCCATATCAAAAGAATATTCATCGCTATAAGTATGTTCTCTGGCACAAGTAAAAAATGGGTATTTACCATTAAGATTACCTTGATTGACATCTTTCTTGCCAGTTTTTATATCACACACCTCTCCAAGTTTTTTTATTTTCCAGTTATTTTTCATAAAATGAAATTATTCTATTCCCATTTTCTAAAAGTTGATCATAAGAAATAATATCAATATCATGCAAACTAGAATTCAAGAAATGAAGAGCCTCGTTTTCTTCTTTGTTAAAATTCTTTGTCCTACCAATAATAAGTCTTATCCTTGGTCTAAGTATTCTAACAAAATGTTCTTGCTCTAAAGTTTTTTTATAATCTTCAATCCTTTGTAAATATATCAAACACTGACCAATGGCTTCGGAAAAATCACTTGTTGGAAAGTAACAGCGATGAGAGTTGTCGTATCTAAATAACTTATATTTCGGATTTGGCCTTTTTATTTCAATTAAACTTAGAAAACCGTCTGGGGTTTCAAGAATAATGTCCGCTTGAGAATTATCTTCCCCTATTTTTCTAAAAGGATGTTTTTTGTGGTACTCAACTCCAAAAATCCAAAGATTGTTTTCTATCCAATTATGAAATATTTTTTCTGGTTGATCGGCTTTGTATTTATTTAATTCACCGTCCAATTTTACTAATTTGAGAAAATTAATATCGTTTTCAACTTCCATAAGTTTTCCGAGTACCTTGAGTGACTTTTTATGCTCCTTTTGCTTTATGGCTGCATCAAGGCTTTCTATTTCATATAAGTCAATATTATCAATAAACTTTTGAAGCAATTTGTTCTTTTCGGCTTTTTCTATGTTATTAAAAAGCTGAAAAAGTTGTTCTGGAGTTAAAGGTTGTGATCCTTCCAGCAATTGTGTTAACGCTTTCTCTCTTTCTATTACTTCATCTATTTTCTTGTCTGTGAATCTTAGATTTTGTCTTGACGATAGATCAAGCAAATCCAATGATTCAAGAAATTTTATAAAACGAGTTAATGCACCCCCATGGAAACTAAAAGATTGATTGTGTGGTGCTCCAGTCTTTTTTGAAAACCTCTGGATTCGAACAGAAAAATCAGTTGTATCTTCATTGTAAATTGCAGTTATTTCTTGAGTTGAGCTTTCACGAATAACTTCAAAAACCTTCTTCGTTTTTTGTTCATAATAAAAATCTTTAAAATCATTCAAATCAAAAACTTTTGAGACATATCGAATATTACCCTCTTTACCAATTGGATGGCTAACATAAGTAATGTCAGGGTTTTTATTTTTAGCATACTCTCCGTCATTCATATTTTACACCCACTTTGTTATAGATTTTAAAATTTCCGCACCCTCTTTATCCAAAACCTTTATCTCATCCAGAATCTTTTTCGGTTCCCTCAGCACTGTTTCATCCTTTTTATGTGGATTCTTCACCGAGAGATCATAAGTTTTCTGGTCAATATCTTTTATATCAATCGTCCATGAGTTTTCAGAATCAGCTTTTACTTTTTGCAGTTTTACAAATTCTGCCAGGTCATCTTCATTCAATGGATTCGTTTTACCAAGATTTCTATTCAGATTAAGTTGATAGAACCAAATCTTTTTTGTCGGCGTTCCTTTTTCAAAGAAAAGAACAACCGTTTTTACACCGGCACCCTGAAAAACACCGCCGGGTAAGTCTATAACCGCATACAAATTGCAGCTTTCCAGTAAAGTCCGCCTCAAGGATGTGGAAGCATTATCCGTATTTGAAAGAAATGTGTTTTTGATAACAACTCCCGCTTTCCCACCTGCTTTTAATATCTTGATGAAATGTTGGAGAAACAGAAAAGCTGTCTCACCTGTTTTGATTGGAAAGTTTTGTTGAACTTCTTTCCGTTCTTTTCCGCCAAACGGTGGATTTGCCAGAATAATATCGTATCTATCTTTTTCCTGTATGTCGGAGATATTCTCGGAAAGTGTGTTTACATGTAAAATATTCGGCGCTTCAATACCGTGAAGTATCATGTTCATAGTGCCGATGATGTATGCCAGAGATTTTTTCTCTTTCCCGTAAAAAGTACTCTTTTGAAGAATCTGCATGTCTTTGATGGTTAAAGTAGAGACGGAAAATCTTCCGTCTCTACTGTTTTTTAAGTATTCAAATGCTTCACATAAAAACCCCGCAGAACCAACAGCGCCGTCATAAATGGTATTGCCTATCTTTGGGGCAACAACTTTTACAATAGTTTTAATCAATGGGCGCGGTGTGTAATATTCCCCGCCGTTTCTTCCTGCATTACCCATATTCTTAATTTTTCCCTCATAAAGATGGGACATCTCATGCTTTTCTTTATGGGTTCTGAATTTTAGTTCATCAACAAGATTTATCACTTCACGCAAATTATATCCGCTTTGCACCTTGTTTTTTAATTCGCTGAATATCTCGCCGATCTTATATTCGATGGTTGCTGCATTTTCTGGTGCCTTGAATTTTTTCAGATATGGGAAAAGTTTATGGTCAACAAAATCTTTTAAGTCATCGCCACCGAGGGCTTTGTGGTGGTCGAGTTTGCCGTCTTTATCTTTAGGAACAGCCCATATCTTCCATTTAAACTCTTTATCAATTATAGGCGTATATGATTTGCCGGATAAATCCGCTTTAGTCTTTTTGTCTTTTTCTAAATCATCAAGATATTTAAGGAATAAAACCCATGAGGTTTGTTCTACATAATCCAATTCACTACTGCACCCTGCATCTTTGTGTAGTATGTCATCAATATTTTTAAAAGTTTGCTCAAACACGTAAAAACCCTTTTTAAAAAATATCCGCTATTTCAAATTTCCCCGATTATACTCCACCATCCATCAAACCCCAAAACCCCAAAGAAAAAAGGGCACAAGATATTGTGCCCCTACACAAAAAAAGGGCGGAGGCAAGCACCGCCCCTACAATATAAAAATCCAAATGCCAAAAATGACTTATTGCCCTATTTATTACCCCATTCATATATTTATTACCCTATTCGTTTCCATTTTGCAGACTGTCCCTTGCCGAGACAGACAATTCGCTTTTCTTTCTGCAATTGCCTGAACACGACTCTGATCATATCCCTGCTTATTCCCGGACACAATTTCTCAATATCAGATATGGCAAACTCTCCAACTTCCCCAATTATACCCCACCATCCCAAATTCATAAAGAAAAAAGGGCGGAGGCAAGCCCCGCCCCTACAATTACATCCCCCTGAATCCCCCTTCAAATGGGGAATAGAAAAGTGATCAGTAAACAGTAAGGAATAGAAGAAGTGGATTTTATGACTTCGTCTTTTCTGAATTCTCCAGATAGATTGACTGCGTTGGGAAAGCAAATTCTATTTGGTTCTCTTCAAACTGCTTTTTGATTTCCA
This sequence comes from bacterium, assembly GCA_030652805.1. NCBI lineage: Bacteria > bacterium. Next base: position 26,327 of record JAUSPT010000041.1, read on the forward strand.
GATTTATTTCCTCTGTTGCCTGAAGAAATTCCTGATATTTTGTATATTTGCACCAGTGCATTATAAGTATGTTTAGAGAGTAATCTGCATATTCCTTGAAATACACCCAGGACTTCTCCGTTGAAGCATGATTCTTTAAAACGCTTCTTAATATCTTTAATGCTTTTTTTAGCTTATCATAGCTTGTGTTATATGTAACACTTATTGTATACATATTCTTTATAAATGGACGCTTCTGAATATTATTGATTATGGATTCTACAACTTTACCATTTGGCACTATAACCAGTGTCCCATCCAATGTTCTTATCTTTGTACTGCGCAGTCCAATAGACTCAATCGGACCATCATAACTCTCAATCTGAACTCTGTCGCCAATCTGAAAAGGTTTATCAATAAAAATCGTTAGTGCGCCAAAAAAATTAGAGATACTATCCTTTGCTGCAAGCGCAATTGCAACACCTCCAATACCCATACTGACAAGAATGGATTTAATATCATAATTCATATTGTCCAGGATCACTGCTACTGTTATTATCCAGATGAAAATCTTTGCTACTTTTTGAAGAATAGGCAGTAATTGATCATCAAGCTTGGATTCTGTCCTTTCAACGTAAGGGGCCAAATACTCGATAAAAATATCAACTGCTTTAACAAGAAAATAGGCAATATTAACAGCAATCGCTATTTTTAGAATATGTTCGGCTCCCATTTTTGCAATCTGAGGAATATTAAGGATTTCTACGATTGTTACTATTCCAATAGTATACAGCAGGAACGACAGAGGCCCGCGCAGAGAATCTAAGGTCTTACTCACGATGCGTAATTTCAAATTCTTAAATTTACTAAACACCTTCTTTAATCTGTTAATTACCATTACATTCAATACCCTGTTTGCAATACCTGCAGCCAGCAGGATGCCAAAACAAAGAATATAGACCGATACTGAATTACCCATAAACTGAATCCTAAATAAATTCATTAAACTCATTTCACATCATCTCCTCTCTTATGGGTTGAAACCCCTTATTCAACTGTTACACTTTTAGCTAAATTACGGGGCTGATCAACATCACAACCCTTTAATACTGCTATATAATATGCTAATAATTGAAGCGGTATAACAGCTAAAATAGGCGACAGTGGAACAGAAGTATGAGGTATTACTATCAAATCATCTGCCATTTTCTTAATTTCAGGAGATTCTTCATCTGTTAATACTATAACCCTCCCGCCTCTTGATTTTATCTCCTCAATATTGCCCAGCATTTTCTCATAGCGGCGTCCCTTGAGAGCTAAAACTACTACCGGCATATTCTTATCTATTAGTGCGATAGGTCCATGCTTCATCTCAGCTGCAGGATAACCTTCAGCATGAATATACGAAACCTCTTTTAATTTAAGAGCTCCCTCAAGCGCAACCGGAAAGCCCTTGCCTCGTCCCAAATATAAAAAATTCCGGTTCTGATAATACTTACGGGCAATCCTTTGTATCTCTTCTTTTTTATCAATCAATTCGTCCGCTTTTTTGACTAAGAGTCTTAGATTCTGAACCAGTTCTATGCTCTCGGCCTCCCTCAAGAATCCCTTTGTTTGCGCAATATTAATAGCCAATAAATAGAGCATTACCAATTGCGTGGTAAAAGCCTTAGTAGAGGCAACCCCTATTTCCGGTCCGGCATGAGTATACAAAACCACATCAGACTCTCTGGAAATAGAGCTTCCAACAACATTACAAATGGAAACTACAGGACACTCACTCTTTCGTGTCTCTTCTACAGATGCCAGAGTATCTGCAGTTTCACCTGATTGACTGATAGCTAATAATACTGTTCCACGATCGATAATCGGGTTTCGATATCTAAATTCAGCTGCATAATCAACCTCAACTGGGATACGTGCTATATCCTCAATTAAATATTTGCCTACCAGACCAGCATGCCATGAAGTACCGCAGGCAGTAATAACAAGCCTTTCTAATTTCTTAATTAAAACATGTTGTTGTTTAAATTCTTCTAAATATATTCTGCCTGTATCTATTTGTGCTCTTCCTCTTATTGTTTCCTCTATTGCTCGAGGCTGCTCACATATTTCTTTTAACATAAAGTGGTCAAAACCTACCTTTTCTGCCATAGTACTATCCCACTTTATTGATACGCTTTTAAATTTTCTCTCAACTTCTCCCTTATAAACCTTTACTTTATCCTTTGTAAGCACCCCTACTTCTCCATCCTCCAAATATACTACCTGCCTGGAATAATTCAAAAAAGCGGGAACATCTGAACCTACAAAATTTTCGTCTTTTCCCAGACCAATAATTAAGGGACTTTTAGAACGGGCAACTACTATTTTATCAGGCTCATCTTCGCTAATTACAGCCAATGCGTAAGAGCCATTTATTTCTCCTAAGACCGTTCTCAGCGCTTCAAGCAGTCCTTTGCTTATGTTGTCCTCTATTAAGTGCGCTATTACCTCTGTATCAGTTTCAGATTCAAACTTATGTCCTTCTGAGATTAGCTGCGTTTTAAGCCCAAGATAATTTTCTATGATTCCGTTATGAACTACTACCAAACGTTTACTGCAGTCAGTGTGGGGATGGGCATTCTCCTCGGAGGGCTTTCCATGAGTTGCCCATCTGGTATGACCTAATGCTATATTCCCTGACAAATTCTCTTTGCCAATCTTTTCTTCTAACTTATTTATCTTTCCTTCCGCTCGAAATCTCTTTAGATTACCATCATCTAAAACAGCAATACCCGATGAATCATAACCACGATACTCCAGCTTCTTTAATCCTTCAAGTACTATTGGAACTGCTTTACGATAGCCGATATATCCTATAATTCCACACATAATCTATGGATATAATCCTCTTATCTTTATAGCTTCTGCTACTCTGCCTACAGCAAGCATATATGCAGCCATTCTCATATCAACATTCTCTTTTTCAGATATTGCCAGAACATCGTAAAATGCTTTTGTCATAATATCTCTCAGTTTGAGATTAACTTCTCTCTTACTCCAGAAGTAACTTTGTAATCCCTGGACCCATTCAAAATATGAGACAGTTACTCCTCCTGCATTTGCCAGAATGTCAGGAACTACATATATCCCTTTCTGTTTTAGTATATTATCTGCCTCATTAGTTATGGGGCCATTAGCAGCCTCAACAATAATCTTGGCCTTAATCTCCTCAGCATTATCCTCTCTTATCTGTCCTTCTAAGGCAGCAGGTATCAAAATATCACACTTTAACTCAAGCAGACTCTTATTCTCTATAGAATCTGCATCCTTATATTTAGCCACACTACCTGTATTAGCTAAATGCTCACTAAGCTTATTTATATCTAATCCATGAGGATTATAAATACTTCCGTAAACATCACCAACAGCTATAACTTTGCAGCCCTCCTTATAAAGCAATTCTGCAGTTGCTCTTCCAACATTGCCGTATCCTTGAATAACGATAGATGTATTCTCTATATCCATATCAAAATGCTTAAGCGTATTCAACGCTGTGTACGTCACACCTCTTCCCGTAGCTTCTTCCCTTCCCTGAGAACCGCCTACAGATATAGGTTTCCCTGTTACCACACCGGGAACAACATACCCCTTATCCATGCTGTACGTATCCATAATCCACGCCATAATCTGAGGATTTGTGTTCATATCAGGAGCTGGAATATCCCTCTCAGGCCCTATTATCATTATTATTTCAGAAGTATATCTTCTTGTAAGTCTTTCTATCTCCCCTATTGACATCTTGACCGGGTCACAGATAACCCCACCCTTTGCTCCACCGTATGGTATTCCAACAACAGCGCACTTCCATGTCATAAGCATTGCTAATGCTTTGACTTCATCAAGAGTTACATCCGGATGGAATCTAATTCCACCTTTAGAGGGTCCACGATGTGTATTATGCTGCACCCTATAACCAGTAAACACCTCAAAACCACCATTATCTAATCTTACAGGAATAGAAACTGTTAACTCTCTTACACATTTACTGAGCCTCTTATGCGCTACTTCGTTCAGATTTACCTTTTCTGCTACATTGTCAAGCAACTCTAAGGCATTATGCCACAGATTAAACGCCATAATTCACCCCCATTAGTTATTCTATTGCGCTTCTTCCTCTTTCTCTCGTTCTAACACGTATCACGTCTTCAACAGGCAGTACAAATATTTTCCCTGCGCCAATCTGCCCGGTTCTGGCAAGCCTTTGTATTACATCAATTATATCCTCAACCCTTTCCTCCTCAGTAACAATCTCTATCTTTACTTTTGGTAAAAAATTAATAGACTCATTATTTTTAACATTTTTCAGGTGCCCCTTTTGTTTTCCACAACCACTTACTTCAGTGATTGTCATCCCATCAATTGCTATTTCTCTGAAACCTTCTTTTATCTCTTTTAATTTAAACGGCTGAACAATACACTCTATCTTCTTTAACATAGCAACTTTCTCCCTTTACATTTTTGTGTATGATATCAAATATTAGCTTAATGTCCAAACAAGTTGCAGAGATTCTTCAGGACAATTTTGATTTTAAGATCCTATTTACGAGCTGAGGATTTGCTTTGCCCTTTGTCTCTCTCATAATTTGACCTACAAGAAAACCTAATGCATTCTGCTTCCCGGATTTAAAATCATCAACTGGTTTTGGATTTCGTTGAACAATCTTGTCAATTATCGAAACCAGTTTCCCCTCATCTGAAAGTTGAACCAGGTCTTTTTCTGACACAATTTGTTTTGCATTCTTTCCAGTACATACCATATCCTGAAATACGTCCTTGGCAATCTTCCCGCTTACTGTTCCATTCTCAATTAAACCAAGCAGTTCTCCTAATTGTTCCGGAGACACATTAAGATTATCTATATTGATCTTTTTCCCCTTAAGAGCTGCTAAAATATCGCCTGTTATCCAGTTTGCAATCATTTTACAATTTGAAAAATGCTTTGAACACTCTTCAAAATAATCTGCAATCCTTTTATCCATTGTAAGCACTTCCACATCATAATCAGAAAGTCCATACTCCTTTTTTAATCTATCCCTGCGTGCTTTTGGAAGTTCAGGGAGACTTTGTCTCGTTTTATTCACCCATTCTTTATCAATATTTATCCTCACCAGATCAGGCTCTGGAAAATACCTATAATCATGAGCTTCCTCCTTACTCCTCATGGATTCTGTTCTATTAAGATCTGTATTCCAAAGGCGTGTCTCCTGAATTACTCTCTTTTCTTCATCAATCGCTTTTTTCTGACGTATAATTTCGTACTCAAGAGCTTTCTCGACACCTTTAAACGAATTCATGTTTTTTAGTTCTGTCTTTGTTCCGAGTCCGCTTTCTCCCACAGGTCTTATTGAGATATTCGCGTCACAGCGAAGACTGCCTTCTTCCATATTACAGTCAGAAATCTCCAGATATTCCAGTATTTGCTTTAAAGATACAAGATATTGATATGCTTCCTCAGGAGAGTTTATATCAGGTTCTGAGACAATCTCAAGCAAGGGCACGCCGGCTCTATTCAAATCAACTCTGGTCCTTGAATCTTCTGAATTTTCAGAATGAATCAGCTTCCCAGCATCTTCTTCCATGTGAACTCTGGTTATGCGTATTTTTTTTACCTTCCCATCAAGCTTAATCTGAATCCAGCCATTTTCCCCAAGAGGCATATCATATTGCGATATCTGATAACCTTTTGGAAGATCAGGATAAAAATAGTTCTTCCTGTGGAATATACACCTCTCAACGACAGTGCAATTAGTTGCTAATGCCGTTTTAATAGCGGACTGAACCACATTCTTATTCAAAACAGGCAGTACACCCGGAAGCCCCAAGCAAACAGGACATGTTTGTGTATTTGGAGACGCACCAAAATTCGTACTGCATCCACAAAATATTTTAGTCTTTGTTGAAAGCTGAACATGAACTTCCAGCCCAATCACCGGTTCGTAATTCATATTAACTTTGAAGGTTTCTGAATAGTATTTACAATCTTCTGTAAGGAAATAAGTATTTTTATCTTTTCTTCAAAAGGTATTTTTGCAAGTTCTTTATGAAATAGCTCTTTTTTTTTAAATAATTCCATTCGTGTTATTATTCTATATATCTTCCATAACAATCTTTACATCTTTAGCTTTATCTTTATTCACAATGACTGTCCTTTATAAAAGCTTAAATTTTTCAGTCAAGCCATATTTACGCAAAATTCCCCCACCTATAGCATAATCTTTAATTAATCCCTTCTCACGAAGTTCATTTATAATTTCTATTGCTTTATCCATGACATCTTATTTTAACCTTATTTCCCGAAAATACAATCACAAAAACTTGACAAGTATGATACCATAGCTATATTATATAGAAGTTGGTACGTAAAGAAGATGAAGGAGTTAGAAATGAAGACATATAATTTAACAGTAGTAATCGAAAAAGACGAAGATGGACGATATCTTGCTATATGCCCAGCTCTTCAGGGCTGCTATACAGAGGGAGAAACAGAAGAAGAAGCTCATGCATTGATTGAGGACGCTATTAAACTTCATATCGAGGACCGTCTTGAAATTGGCGAGCCAATTTATGAAGAAGTGGATGTGTCAAAAGTCAAAGTTGCAGTATGAGTCCTCGGCTACCTTCCCTGAATGCTCGTCAAATCATTAAAATCTTAAGAAACCATGGATTTGTCCTAGCTCGCCAAAGTGGTAGCTACGCAATTTTTCGCCATTCAGATGGACGAAGGACAACTATTCCTGTCCACGGCAAGAAAGATATTGGTCGTGGACTTCTCCGTCAGATTATGCGGGATACAGAAATTTCTCTAGATGACTTGTTAAAATAGCGTAAATATTCAGTAAACCCCGTGTCATTGCGAGGAGTACAACGACGAAGCAATCTGTCATTCCGCACTTGATGCGGAATCCAGTAGTGTTCAAGAAAAATAAAAGAATGGAAAAAGTTCTTGACAAAGAAAATGTTTTGCGCTAAAGTAAAATTAACTCGGGATACTGAGATAATTCTTGGAGACTTTTAGATGAAAATTGATAAAAATAGCCCTCTACCACGATATTATCAATTAATGTCTATTATTAAGCGCAAAGCTTCCAGGTTAAAAGCTGGTGACAAGATAGATACAGTAGTGAAATTATGCGCTAAATATAAACTGAGCAAAGCTACTGTTGAAAAGGCAATCTCTGAACTTGTAAAACAAAATATATTGGTTAGTCAAGTAGGTAGAGGTACTTTTGTCCAATCTTCAACATATAGAGAAAAACAATCTTATAATAAAAATGTAGGGTTATTCTTAAACAGCTCTTACTCTCAAGGTTCCAGTAAGAGCGGAAATATTGGATTCTATGGAGATTTGCTGGAAAAACTTCATGAGTTTTTAAATAAAGAAAACTTTAATGTAAAACATTATTTTTTAAAAGACGGAAATCTCTCCAAACTAATATTAGAAAATGATGCTCTTAAGAACATGCTTGGAGCGATTTTTATTGGAACATATTCTGGTGATAACAAAGCTCTATTTAAAACTATCCCAAGTGTATTTGTTGACTGTGAGATAAATAATAGAAATACAATATCAATAGTTGGCAAAAATGTCTCAGGCGGAAAAGAAGCAACAAGGTATCTTATATCTCTAGGGCTTAGAAAAATCGGATTTATAGGATATCCCCACCCAAATTATAAATTAAGGCATCAAGGATATTGCGAAGCATTAAATTCTGCCAAAATAGCGATTAATAACAAAATCGTATGGTTTGATCATAGGAAAGCAAACGAAGACTTAAGAAAAACTCCGTCTATTGTTGATGCTTTATTTTGTTGTGCAGACGGAATTACTGTCAGGGTTGTAAACTCGCTGCATAAAAACGGCATCAATATTCCGAAAGATATAAGTGTAATATCATATGATGATACAGATATATTGACGCATATTGAGCCTTCGATTACAAGCATTTCTGTGGACAGAGATGAAATGGCAATAAAGGCAATTGATGCTCTGCAAAAGATGATTAAGAAAGAAATAAAGACTGGTGAACCCATAGAAGTTTCAACAAAACTGATTGTAAGAAATTCAACCAAACAGGAGGAATGATTTATGAAAAAAAGAAGTGTATTGTTTCGTAAGATTATAGTATGCGCATTCAGTATCACAACAATGCTTTTAGGGCAAGCAGAAGGAGAAACTACAATGAAGGCAATAAGAACAAGTTCTCCACCTACTATTGACGGAAAGCTGACAGATTCCTGCTGGCAGAGGGCAATACCAATCACCAATTTTAAAATAAATAATACAAATAATCCTGCAAAATACCAGAGTATTGGTTATATCCTCTACGATGATAACAATGTTTATGTGGGAATGAAATGTCTCGACCCAAATATAAATAATATAAGAACTAGTTTGAAAGAGCATGACGAGAGTGTATTTGGCGATGACTGTATAGAGATAATGTTAGATACAAAATTAGATATGACTGATTATTACCACTTTGCAGTAAATGCTTCAGGCTCTAAATTTGACCGTTCATGTGCCCAAGGTGGATGGCTTGGAGATTCAAGCTGGAATGGAACATGGAAAGCTAAATCTCATATAGGAAAAGACTATTGGTCATGTGAAGTTGCTATTCCATTTTACACTCTTGGAATAACGTCGAAAGTAAGCTCAACCTGGGGCATAAATCTCTGCAGGGAGAAGAAGAACCCTTTTGAGAATTCATCTATTGCAGAAGATGGCGCTTTTAATATTGCAGGAAGATTTCTAAAACTTGAAGGTTTGGATGCAGACTTCAAGAAATATTGTTATGAGGTTGGAAACATAACTATTTCAACAGAGATTAAGGATAAAAACCTGCATGCAGCAGTCAAGGCACCGGTAAAAAATCTAACAGGAAAAAAGCAAGAAGTTAAAATAGAGGGTTGGCTTATTGGTCCTGATAAAAAGCCTCATATAAAATCAGATATTTGGGAACTTGAATCAGAAGAGGAGAAGGATAATAAGATAGGTCCTTTTATTTTAAAGACTCAGGGTGAATATGATTGTTATTTTACAATAAGCGATCCTAAGACTCAGAAGACACTCTATCTTTCAAAAACAAAACTAAATGTCAGCTATGTACCAATGGCAATAAATGTAATAGAGCCCTTTTATCGAGACACAATATTTGAAACTCAAAATCTTGAGAAGGTTATTCTGGAAGTAAAGGTTAATCTTCCGGAAAAGGATTTGAAAGATAAAAAACTTTTCGTGGGTATAAAAGAAGAGAATAAATCAGAACTGGTTGTAGAAAAGATTATTGAATTACCATCAAAAATAAATAAAGTGGAATTTTCATGCAGTAAACTTCCATACGGTAAATTGCTTATAACCGCGAACCTTAAGGAGAAAAATGATACCTCAATTGCCGTGATAGAAAACAACCTCCAGAAACTTCCCTATAAAAAAGGGGAAGTATGGCTTGGAAAAGATTTAAACTGGTATGTTGATGGCAAACTCTTTTTCTTTAACGGAGCATGGTTACGTAACGGAATAATTGGAAATAATAGATATCTTAATGCAGTCTTTGCCTGGGATATGACTAAAGAGAGGAAGTTGCAGGGACAGAAAGTAGTCATACATTGCTTCACAATTACCAGAGCTGCACGTGATGAGAAGAAGATTGCTGAATTACAGGTAGAACTCAGGGAAAGAATACAAAAGTTTAGAGATGAGCCGGATTTGTTCGGCTACCACTTGGATGATGAACCAAGCATAGCTGTGAAAAATATGAGAGCCCTCTATGAGGTGGTACGAGAAGAAGACCCATATCATCCTGTTATAATAACACACTATACTTCTGAAGGGGGGCAAAACTATGTTGAAGGGGCTGATTACCACAGTTTTCACCGCTATCCCCCATACATGAAAAATAAAAAGATTAATGATATGTCTTCAATAATGGGTTTTGCTGATCACTTTCAAAAAATTGGAAAAGAGAGCAGGAAATTTATTGGGTATTTGGTCCAGGGTTTTAACTTTGGCGATTATTTGAAGATAAATGAACGTATTCGCTCATATTATGAAGCGCGCGGGGCAACTTTTATGACCATGATAGGCGGAGCTAAGGGTTTTATTCAATACAACAGACAGACTGACCATTACCCGGAAGTAAAAATAGGTGGTCCCTATCAAGTCCAAGAATTGGCATATTTAGGCAAGGCAATTACAGCGCCTAATAGTAAACTTGAAGTAAAAGCCAGTTCTGAGAAAATCAGGACACACCTGAAAGATGTAGATGGCCAGTTGTACCTTTTTGCAGTAAATGTCGATATGGAACCAAGCCAAGCAAGGATTACTATTCATGGAATAGGTAAATATTCTAATTTGCTCAATGTGATATCAGAGGATAGAAAGATAAAAATAAAGGAAGATTCTTTTAGTGATAAATTTGATGCATTTGAAGTCCATATATACACAACATCCCAGAAAAAGACAGGACTTACCACAGTAAAAGAGATATGCAGGATGATAGATGAGGCAAATCAAGCCCGCAGAAAGCCCGGCAATTTGGCATTTCAGATGCACGAAGGAGATACCGTAATAATTAGCGCTTCATCAAATAAAGGAGCAAGGCCAGAGAGAGAAGATCTTGGTTTATGGCATTTAGCGGACGGAGTTATTGACACCAAATTTGATGGCTATTGGAAGGCGATGTGGTGCGATAAAACTCCAAGTGAACTTCCTGACTGGGTTGAAATAAAACTACCAAGAAAGCATAATGTGGGAAGAGTAGTTGTATATCCATTTGAGAGGAGCCTCAAGGATTATGAAATTCAGGCATTCGTTGCAGGGAGGTGGAAAATTATGGACAAAGTATCTGGAAAAAATGAGGAGGTGATTGCTCATAGATTTAAGCAGGTAAATACAGACAGGATAAGAGTCTGGATTACAGGGACAAATGGTCCAAACTCAAAAATAACAGAGATAGAAATATATGAAAAATGAAAGGAGACAAAAGATGCAAAAAGGAATAAAGGTATTTTCAATAGGAATTCTGACAGGATTGCTGGTATTAACTTTCACGTTATTTGCTCTGTCTGAAGAAGAAAAAGGATTGGTTGGCTTTTGGAAGTTTGATAAAGGGGAAGGGACAGTGGTAAGAGACTCCAGCAGCAACAAGAATGATGGAACGATAATAAAACTAGGGAAATACACAAAATGGGTTGATGGCAGATTTGACAAAGCTCTGGAATTTGATGGGGAAGGAGGAGTAGAAAATGGTGGTGTTGTAATCAAGGGTACAAACAGATATGATTTCTCTAAAGGAATAACGATAGAAGCTTGGGTTAAGTTGAATGATAAACAAGTAAAAGTATGGCCTGGTTTTGATGAAATTGTAACTAATGCGGTAAAAGATAGAGGTGCAGGATTTAGATTTTTAATTTTTTATAATTCTTTGACTTTTTGGTCAGGAGACGGGGAGAAGAAGTGGGGAGTACGATCTAATCAGGCAAAATATCCTATCAAGAAGAATGTCTGGTATCATGTAGCCGGCACCTATGACGGTTCTGTATTTAAGGTGTATATAAATGGAGAAGAAGCTGGTGTAAGTGAGGAGAATCTAGCGCTTACTAAAGGACGTGATGCAATCACTGTTGGCTCTTTTATGTCAGGTTATGCCTATCCTTTTAATGGAATTATTGACGAAGTAAAAATTTACAACTATCCCAAAAGTGACATGGATATCTTACAAGATGCTAAAGGAGGAATTGATATCTAGGTAAATATATAAATCCAGAATAACAAGGAGGCAAGGAATATGGATATAATAAAATGGATCAGGCAAAGGGCTTCGTTTACGTTAATAGAACTTTTGGTTGTAATCGCTGTGATAGCGTTGCTTGCAAGTCTGCTTTTGCCGGCACTTACGAAGGCAAGAGAGGCGGCTAGAAGAATTAAATGTGTATCTAACTTAAGACAGATAGGATTAGCAGCATTGATGTATGCCCAGGACAATGAGGATTATCTTGCTTATTCATATGGGGGGACATCCTCTGCTCCTCGTCCTAATGGTGTACTTATTCAGACAGGATATCTAAAGGATAGCCCTATGTGGACCTGTCCATCCACCAAGCTTCCGAGGTGGAACCCGTATGGAGGGCCGGCTTGTTATACTGATACATACGCTTCCAATAAATGGTTAGCAGGATTCAAATTGGGTAAGGTCAAAGGACCGAGTAGTGTGATTTATTTTTGGGATGCACCAGATGCTGCAGGACCCGACGGGCATAACGGGGCACTATGTATAAACCGGTTTTATATTGCTAACCGTCACAATAATGGCAGCAACTATCTCTTTTGTGATGGACATGTCGGGTATTACATGATACCCGATTATCTTGCACCTGATACTGATGCTGGTCACAAGGAAATTATCCAAGGTATTACCATGTGGCCCGAACAATGATGAAGGGGCAAAAAAATACGTTTGAAGTTTCCCCCAGACAAAGGATATTCGCTTAAAGATATTTAGTTCTTTATAAATTAAAGGAAATATATATGGTTATTGATATTGATAGCTCCAAACAGCTATTTTTGGACGACTTATTAATAGAGAATACCTACAAAATTGGTCGGCTTGTTCATCAGCCTAAAAAAGATTCTAAAAATCCTTTAATAAAAAAAGGGGATAGAGAAAGTCCTCATTTTTATGGAACAGTTCTTTTTGATAACGGCAGATTCAGAATGTGGTACAGCACATTTTGGGGGAATGGGGATTGTGGCGGGATTGCTTATGCTGAGAGTGAAGATGGAATCTTTTGGGAGAAACCATCACTTGGATTAGTAGAAATTAAAGGAAATAGAAATAATAATCTTATATTTTTTGAAACAGCCCCGCAGGCAGTATTCCAGCCAAACGTGATAAAGCTGTCTGATGGAAATAAAGAGACGGGGCAATATCAAATGTTGTATTGGGATAGACCGTCTCTTGATAAAAGAACCCATGGGGTGAGTGTTGCGTTTTCTAATGATGGAATTCATTGGAAGAAATACGAAAAGAATCCTGTATGGAGCACCCCCTTGGATAGAAGCATGCATCAGGGAGAAGGCGGAGCTGATGATGTAATATGCGTTTCATATGACCGATTAACTGGAAAGTATCGGGCATTCAGGAGGGTTCTTCCTAACGAATCTCCGGTATATATGGGACCTGAAGATGATTACTTTAAAGCAGGAGATTACCTCAGAGTTATTGCTACTGCTGAGAGTGAAGACTCAATAAACTGGAAGAATTTTAAAGTAATATTGAGTCCTGACTTAGGTGATAGGGCTGATACTCAGTTCTATGGGATGGGAGGGTTTAATTATTTCGGCACATATATAGGAATGTTGTGGATGTACCACACCAATCCGCAGGATGGTACCATAGATGTCCAGCTTGCCACTAGCCGCGATGGGACAGATTGGAAAAGAGTTGGAAATCGGGAAATCTTTTTGTCTCTGGGGCGACATGGTGATTTTGACGAAAGAATGATTTTCACAGGCAATGAACCTCTAATTGTAGGGGATGAAATTTGGATATATTACAGCGGGCACAGTAACAAACATAATGAGCCAAAAAGAGAACAAACTCTTTCAGGAATTGGGCTTGCAAGGTTAAGGTTGGATGGCTTCGTTAGCTTGGAAGGACAGAGGAACATAGGAAGCATAAAAACTAAAGTCCTGAAATTTAAGGGAAATAAGTTACTTATTAATGGAAGAACTAAGCCCGATGGTTTCATAGGTGTTGAAATTCTTGATGAAAACGAAAATTCGATGAAAGGAAAAAATCTGGAAGATTGCGATAAGTTTATTGGAGATTCGGTTAAGAAAACGATTTCTTGGAGAGGAAAAGAAAGGTTAGAAAATTTGCAAGGAAGACCAATAAAATTACGATTTTACATTAAAAAGGGAGAGATTTACTCTTTTCAATTTACTGATTAATACAGAAAAAATCACCTGAAACAGCATATCACAGTGGTGAAAGCTATATCTTTAAAAATCTCAAAGCAAAAATAGAGGAACCAAAATGTTCGTATACGGAGTTCAATATCTAAGAGGCGAAACTCCCAGGATGGATCAGTGGGAAAAAGATTTTAAGAATATGAAGAAAATGGGAGTGAATACCATTCGTATCTGGCTGCTCTGGAACAGGCTGGAAATTAAGGAAGGTGTTATTGATTATGATTATCTTGATAAGATATTTGATTTGGGAGATAAGTATGATATTAAAATAGGATGTTTGTTTCACCTTCATGCTGCTCCTGAATGGGCAATTTGTAAATATCCGGAATATTATTATGTTAATGTAAAAGGAATTTCATTCTTGCCTTCTCCCAGAAGTAATACTCCATCAGGAGGATGGCCTGGACTTTGTTATGACAATAAAGAGGTTCAGGATATAACTCTGAATTTTATAAGCAAAGTCGTCTCTCACATTAAAGATAGAGAATCACTTTCTTTCTGGGAACCAATGAATGAACCTCATATGTTTTATGACGATTTGAATAATGATGAATATTGTTATTGTGAAGCGACAAAAAACGCATTCAGAAAATGGCTGAAAGAGAAGTATCCCTCTATATCAGCTCTAAATAAGGCATGGGGAAGGCGATTCATCGGTTTTGACCAGGTATTTCCACCAACATGGAAGATGAGCTATACAGACTGGATTGATTGGAGAACTTTTACAAAAGATAATCTCATTGCTGAGCTTAAAAGGCGAATAAATACTATAAGAAAAGTAAGTAATAAACCTGTCATTGGACATTCATATGGTGGAAGTCAGGTGCAGAATAATGTTCTTCCGGCAATGGCTTTTGATGACTGGGATAATGCTAGTATTATGAACAAATGGGGATGCAGTGGTTTTGCAAGTCGGTATTCAGACACAGTAGGAATCTCCCTGGCAATGGATACTACAAGAAATGCTGGAAGAAATAAAGAAATCTGGCAGTCTGAACTGGGCTGCGGACAATTAGGTACAGGAATAAATCCAAAAGGAGAAATCTCTGGCAAACAATTTGCTATGTGGACATGGCTCAGTGTTGCACATGGAGCTAAAGGGGTGCTTTACTGGCAGTACAGGAAGGAAAGGCATGGAACGGAAGCTAATTCTCTTGGAATGGTGAATTTTAATGGCTCAAAACCAAATGAAAGCGGCAGAGAATTTATGAAAATTGCAGAGGTCTTGAAAAAGAATGAAAACTTGTTTCTAAACTGTAAAATCCCTGAGTCTGAGGTTGCAATCCTGTTCAGTCCACGGTCGTATGCAATATACTGGTGTAAAAATAACAATACGACAACAATCCCCTCTCAATGTTTATTAGGGTATTACAATTTATTCTGGGAGAAGAATATTCCATGTGATATTATCCATGAATTACATTGTAAAAAAGAAGATCTATATAAATACAAACTAATAGTTCTTCCTTTTCCCGTTGCTCTGGACAATAAAATAGTAGAAGTCCTGAAAGATTATATCCATAAAGGCGGTACTGTCTTTTCTGACCCGTTCTTATGTGCGTTTGACCAAAACTTCTGGCTGGATGAAGGAAATATTCCAGGGAGAGGATTTGATAAGATATTCAAACTGGAGAATAAAGATGTATTTAAATTAAATCAGGGAAGGAAAGAGGTTGTGGTTATTAATGGCAAAAAAATTCCAATCAAAAATAGCTATTTTGTTGAAAAATATAATCCTTCCGGATGCAGTATTGTAGCCGTATATGATGATAAATCTCCTGCCATAACAGTTAATAAATACGGCAAGGGCAAAGCTATAATGTGTGGAATTAATCTTGGATTATCAAATTGCTCAGCTGTAGACTTAGGAGACCCTGATAAAAAAAGCAATTTATCCTTAGGTTTAGAAAAAAAGCTTATCCACGAAGTCTTTAACAAAATATTGGATATTACGAATATTTCGAAACCTTTATTAAATCTACCCGATGGAATACGTTTTAGAATGCTTACAGGCAAAAATAATGAAGATGTGCTTTTTTTAATTAATAATAGTTCAAAGGCAGTCAGTATTTCTCTTAAACTTTTAGATTATTACAAAACTGCATTGAACATGTTATCCACTGATAGGGAAAATTGGATAAATAAGTCTGTAAAACTTAAGGGTTATGAAACGAGAATTTTTAAGCTCTGTAGATAAGGAAATAAAATGACCTCCAAAGAAAGAATGCTTATCGCGATGAAAAATGGCAAACCCGATATGGTACCTGTGGCACCGGATATATCCAATATGATTCCATGCAAGCTCACTGGCAAGCCTTTCTGGGATATTTATCTTTATAATAATCCTCCAAGATGGAAGGCATATATTGATGCAGTAAGATATTTTGGATTTGATGGCTGGCTTGAAAGTGTGCCGAATGTTTTTGAGGATGAACCAGTTTCTGAATATAAAAAAGAAAATGTTATTGTATTTAAATCAGATGAAAAGATTATCACCAGAGAATACATGGAGAAAGAGAAACGCAAAAAGGAATGGTCAGAATTTGTTACTGTCTATTATAAAGATAATCCTCCTGTAAGCTTGAAAGCGTCTAAAATAGGCATGGCATCTATTCCCCGTAAATTCTACCCAATTGAAGGGATAAAACCTCAAAAAAAGGATTTAAAGATATTGAAAGAAGTTAAAGAATATATGGGAGAAGACGGAGTAGTCGGGATATTTATTGCGCCTCCATTTTTAGACCAGCCTAATAGAAAACGCTATTCAGTTTATGATTATTATGACCGATATAATGAAGTTAAAGAGTGGAGTTTGAGAAAAGAAGAGGAAGCAATAAAACGATTAAAGAAGATTCTTTCTGCTCCTATAAAACCAGATTTTATTTTAACTGGCGGTTCAGGATGTTTAATTAATCATACACCAGCTATTTTAGGAGATGTAATGTTACCTTGTTTACAGAAGATTACAAAAATGTGTAAAGATGCTGGGATTCCCAGTCAGATTCATTGCTGTGGTCCAGAAAAAGAAATGGTAAAAATATGCGCCCAAAAAACAGATCTCAGTTCCATTAATCCTTTAGAAACTCCACCAATGGGAGACTGTAATCTAAGGGAAATCAAACAGGAGTATGGAAAAAAGCTCTCTCTAATGGGAAATCTTCATACTACGGATATTATGCTCAAAGGAACACCCGAGGTGGTAGAAAAAGCATCAAAAAAAGCGATAGATGACGGAGGGGAAGGAGGAGGTTTTATTCTTTCTACAGGAGATCAATGCGGCAGAGATACTCCTGAGGAAAATATCTTTAAAATGATTGAAGTTGCAAGAAATTACGGTAAATACTAACAAAAATAATTTTAATAAGTAGATATACTCATATTCTTCTCAAATGCATGCGCAACCTGCAAAATCATCCCCTCATCAAAATAGTTGCCTATAAGCTGCAAACCTATTGGCAGTCCATTTTTACTGACCCCACATGGAATAGAGATGGCAGGCAAACCTGCTAAATTAGTTGGTATTGTAAATATATCAGATAAATACATCTGCAGAGGATCATCTATTTTTTCTCCTATCTTAAATGCAGGAGTAGGAGATGTTGGAGTAACTAAGATATCAAACCCTTTGAAAGCCTTATCAAAGTCCTGTTTGATAAGAGTCCTTACTTTCTGCGCTTTTAAGTAATATGCATCATAATAACCTGAGCTTAAGGTGTGGGTTCCAAGCATTATTCTGCGTTTTACTTCTGCGCCAAAACCATCTTTTCTTGTATTCTCATACATACCCAATAAGTCTTTATCAACACCCTCCCCTTTTGCTCTGTATCCATATTCAACCCCATCATATCTCGCCAGGTTCGCGCTCGTTTCTGCAGGAGCAATAATATAATATGTTGCAACAGCATACTCAGTATGAGGTAAAGATATCTCTTCAATAGTGGCACCAAGATTCTCTAATTTCTCTATTGCTCCCTTTACAGCCAGTTCTACATCTTTATCAATTCCCTCTATAAAATACTCCTTTGGAACTCCGATTTTAATATTCTTAATATCCTTATTGAGAAAGCTCATATAATCAGGCGAAGCCATACGTAATGATGTTGAATCAAGAGGATCATATCCGCTTATTACTTCAAGAAGCGCGGCACAATCCCAAACATCCTTGGTCAAAGGACCTATTTGATCAAGAGATGAAGCAAAAGCTACGAGCCCGTACCTTGACACCCTGCCATAAGTAGGCTTCATACCAACTATGCCGCAATGAGATGCAGGCTGGCGAATAGAACCACCGGTATCAGAACCAATAGATAAAACCGCCTGATCAGATGCAACAGCTGCCGCAGACCCTCCACTGGAACCACCAGGAATAGTCTTTATATTCCATGGATTTCTGGTAACTTTAAAATAAGAAGTTTCTGTAGATGAGCCCATAGCAAATTCATCCATGTTTGTCTTGCCAAGAAATACCAACCCACATTTTTTTAATTTATTTATTACTGTCCCGTTGTATGGAGGAATGAAACTACTGAGCATTTTAGACCCACATGTACACAGAACGTCTTTAATGCACATATTATCTTTTATTGCAATCGGAATCCCTGTTAATGGCCCAATATCCCTTTTCTTTTTTATTCTTTTATCAGCTTCCCTTGCCTGTTCAATAGCTATATCCTTTGTTAAGGTAATATATGCTCCAATCTGTTTATCCGTTTTGCCTATATGCTCATATAATGCTCTGGTAAGTTCCTCAGAACTCACTTCTCTACTGATAAGTAGTTTAGCAAGTTCATGAGCTGTTAGTGTATGTAATTTCATCTCCTTCGAGCCGCTCCTCTAATATACATAACTACTCCTGTTAGAAATAACACAACACAAATTACCTGAGCTATTGTTAATCCCATTAAAATATGTGGGTTGTCTGCCCGCAGGAATTCTATAAGAAATCTTGATACAGAATATAGAATTAAATACAGATATAAAATTTGCCCGTCAAACTTCTTCCAATTTTCAAATAATAAGAGTATTGCAAATATCAAAAAATTCGTATAAACAGAATATAACTGTGTTGGATGAATATGCATAGCAGGATAGATATCTCCTGCTATGCTTCCTTTTGGGAATATCATTCCCCATGGAAGATTTGTCGGCTTTCCAAAACAACATCCATTAAAGAAACATCCGATTCTCCCTATTGCCTGGGCTAATGCAAGATATGGAATTATATGATCACAGGTTTTCAGGACAGGCATTTTGTTTCTTTTTAAAAATACCCAGCCACAAACAAATGCTACAATAAATCCACCATAGAAAATCAGTCCCCCTTTCCAGATCATTACTATCTCAAGGGGATTTGCTCTGTAATATTCTATTTCTGTAAGAACATATAATAATCTTGCTCCAATTATGCCTGAAATTAAAAGAACTAGCCCAAGATCTGCGATATTTTTGCTGCTAATACCTACTTTTTGCGCTGAGCGACTTAGGAGATATACGGAGCTGAGAAAGGCAACGGCTACCATCACTCCATACGAATAAATAACTACTGGACCGATTTTAAACAGTATTGGATGCATGGCTTTTTATTTTGCTCTTGCTTCTTAAAATATTCAACACAAATATTCCAGCCCCTACACATATTGCAGAATCTCCAATATTAAATACAGGCCAGATATGAAAGTCCAAAAAGTCAATAACCTCCCCTATTCTTATTCTATCCAGCATATTACTAAATGCACCGCCTAAAATTAATCCATATGCAATTCTTATCCAAACCTCCGCCTTTTTTGATATAGCGTCTTTATTAAATGAAATAAACACTAATGTCATACATACAAGCACTGCTATGGATATTAAGACAAAAGGAAAGTTGGAATTTGAAAATAAGCCAAACGCAATTCCTTTATTTGTGACAAAGGAAATACTGAATATATTTTTAACGATTGATATTTCTTGGCCCAAATAAAGATGCTCTACTATACAGAACTTTATAATCTGATCTATAAGAAATATAGATAAAGCAGAAAAGAAGATTATCATTAAATCTTCTTATTGTTTTTGCTTTCTTCCTGAGACCTGCACTTTATGCAATATGTTGCATATGGGACTGCGTTAAGACGTTCCTGCGAAATTTTCTCTTTGCACAATTCACATACACCATAGGTCTTATCCTCTATTCTCTTAAGAGCTCCATCGATATTAATAAGCATGGCTTCTTCATTAGACATTAACCCAAGGGAGACTTGTCTCTCTATATCGTCGGTCCCCCCGTCTGCCATATGATCGGCATACCCTGAAAGCTCACCAGTCGCATCCCTCTGAGACTTGCCCAGTTCCTCGTTACGTATGTGATTAACATCTTCAAGCAACTTTTCTCTTTCTTTTATTAATTTCTTCTTAAAACTCTCTAACATACGCTCTTGCATTTTGCATCTCCTCTTTTCATTACCTCTACACAACGGGTGCATAATTGCGGATGCTGCACGTCTTTCCCAACTGATTCCTTCCAGTTCCAGCATCTAACGCATTTCTCTCCAGAAGCATGTTCTACAACTATCCTTAAATCTTTTTTAGAGTCCGTCTTTGAAAATTGCGTAATACTAACTTTTGACACAATAAAAATCAAGGGCAAAGTTTCCTTAAAGTTCTCCAAAAACTCTGCTGTCTCTTTTGTGCAATATATAGCTACTTCCGCTTCAAGAGAGTTGCCAATAAGTTTCTTCTCCCGCGCTTCTTCAATTATCTTAAGAACCTTCTCACGAATACTCAATATTTCCTGCCACTTCTGGTGTAAAGAATTATCTATTTTACCTTGATTGGGGAACTCTGCAAGGAACACACTATCCTTTTTCTCCGGAATATGTTCCCATATCTCCTGAGATGTAAAGGTTAAAACAGGACACATTAATCTTGCCATATTCTCAATAATCTCATAAAGCACTGTTTGCGAACTCCTCCTCTGGAAAGAGTCCCCTTTGGCAGTGTATAATCTATCTTTTAACACATCCAGATAAAAAGAACTTAACTCATTTGTGCAAAAATTGTTTAACAAGACATAAACTTTGTTGAATGCAAAATTTTCGTATGCATCTCCAACATTCTTTATAAGCTCCTGTAGCTTGGAATACATCCATTTATCTATTTCCGTTAGCTTATTGTAAGCAATTCCGTTTTTATCCGGATTAAAGTCAGATATATTTCCGAGAATAAAGCGAACAGTATTTCGTATCCTTCTGTATACATCAACTATTTGCCTTAGAATATCATCGGAAATTCTGATATCATCCTTATAATCTGAAGAACATACCCAGAGTCTTAGTATATCAGCTCCATATTTTGCTGTTACATCCTGGGGATCAATCACATTACCAATGGACTTGGACATCTTTTTGCCTTCACCATCCATTACAAAGCCATGAGTTAACACACTCCTGTAGCTTGATTTATTATTTAATCCCATTGATGCGAGCAGAGAGGTTTGAAACCACCCTCTATGCTGATCGCTTCCTTCTAAATACAAATCTGCCGGCCATGATAGATTCTTCCTTTTCTTAAGTACAGCTTCATGACTCACACCTGAATCAAACCACACATCAATAATATCTTTTTCTTTTTCAAAACTTGTTTTGCCACACTTTGGACAGGCAAAATTTTCCGGGACAATTTTTTCTATATCAACTTCAAACCATGCATCAGATCCATTTACAGAAACAAGTTCAGCTACATTCTCAATAATAGTCTGATTGAGTATCGTATGCTTGCAATTTGCGCAATACAAAGCTGGTATTGCTACTCCCCAGTACCTCTGTCTGGACAAACACCAATCAGGTCTGTTCATAAGCATAGCATCTATTCTATTCATAGTGCGAGGTGGAATCCATTTTACCTTCTTTACAGTATCAAGCGCCCTGCTGCGCAGGTTATGCTTATCCACACTCATAAACCACTGAGGTGTTGCCCTGAAAATAACAGGCTCCTTGCATCTCCAGCAATGTGGATAGGAATGCTGCACCTTATCTTCATGTAGCAATAAACTCTTAGACGACAGCTTATCTACTATTTTTGCATTCGCCTCAAATACATTTCGTCCTTTAAGGTCTGGACCTGCTTCCTCAGTAAATTCCCCTTTATTATTTACAGGAGAAAGTATTGGCAGATTAAATTTTATTCCTGTCAGATAATCGTCCGCTCCATGTCCCGGCGCAGTGTGGACACAACCTGTTCCCTCACTCAGTTCAACATAATCAGCAAACACCACTTTTCCAATCCTATCCAAGAAAGGATGTCTATATTCCATGCTCCCTAAATCTTCACCTTTTACGACCTTTAAAATCTCGTACTTTTCCCCAAGACATGTATCCAGAACAGCAGAAATCAGGCCTTCTGCCATGATTAATACCTGTTCTATGCCACTAATCCTTGTTTTGACAAATGCATACTTAAATTCAGGATGAACAGCAACAGCAACATTTGCAGGAATTGTCCATGGTGTAGTTGTCCAGATAAGAATATATGCTGCAGACTCATCTTTAACAGGAAATTTTACCCATATAGAGGGAGAAGTTTTGTCTTTGTATTCCACCTCTGCTTCAGCCAGCGCTGTTTCACACTTTATACACCAGTAAACTGGCTTTCTCCCTTTATATATGTAACCTGCCTTTGCCAATCTCCCAAAAGCCCTTATAATTTCTGCTTCATAGTTGAAATCCATTGTAAGATAAGGATTGTCCCATTCTCCGAATATACCTAATCTCTTAAATTCCTTTTTTTGTCTATCTATATACTTATTCGCATAGGCTCTGGCTTTCTTACGAAATTTCACATGCCCAATTTGATGTCTCGTAACTCCTAATTCTTTAAAAAGCTGATATTCTATCGGCAGGCCATGGCAGTCCCATCCCGGCACATAAGGAGCATCAAACCCCTTCATTGTTTTATACTTTATCACTATATCCTTCATAATCTTGTTGAACGCCTGCCCTACGTGAATATCCCCATTTGCATAAGGAGGCCCGTCATGCAGAATATAGGAAGGCTGTCCTTTATATTTATCCCGTATCTTCTGATAAATATTCTGTTCTTCAAGATTCTTCAAAATTTCCGGCTCTTTCTGTGAAAGATTTGCCTTCATCTTGAAACTTGTTTTTGGGAGATTTAATGTGTCTTTGTACTCCATTGTTTACTGATATCTCCTATTTTATCCGCATGCCAAACTCAATAAGTGTCCGGACCACAAAAGACCTGATAAACATAATTCCTATTAAAGCCACTATCGGCGAAAGATCAAAACCGCCCATTGCCGGCAGTATCCTCCGTATAGGCATCAGGATAGGCTCAGTTACTCTGTATAGAAACTGTACTATTGAATTGTAGGGATCCGGATTTACCCAGGATATAAGCGCTCTTATGATTATAATCCAGGTAAGTATCGTTAATATTGCACTAATAATCTGTGCTATTGCTACTATGAAATTACCTAAAACAAACATTCCTACTCCTTTGACAATTCCTTCTCTCTATTGAGAGCTGCCTTTACAGCTTCACGAAACATTTCCTCAATTTTGTATTCATCCATAACCTTTAGGGCTGCTTCTGTTGTGCCTGCTTTGGATGTTACTTTTTCTCTCAATGCCCTGGCAGAGACATTACTGGTTATTGCTAAAGCCACAGCTCCTGAAACTGTTTGATAGACCAGTTTCCCAGAATCTTCTTCATTAAGACCTTCTTCCTTCCCTATATCAATAAGGACCTCCATAATTTTAAATAAATAGCCTGGACCGCTTCCGCTTATAGCTGTAATAATATTCATCTTATTCTCATCAACGCTCAAAGTTATACCAAGCTCTTTAAACAGAGACTCAACAAACTGTTTATCTTCATTGCGACAGTCACTACTAAAACAACACGCTGAAACTCCTTTTTTCACGCTAACACAAAGATTTGGCATAACCCTGGCAACTTTAGTATTTTG
>JAUSPT010000042.1 GCA_030652805.1 bacterium
AGTAAAAACTAGCTGTCTTTCTCATTTGGCAACTCCTCCGATATGGTAGATTCTTGCTCCAAACATTGCTCGCTAGCTCGCAATGTTTGGATGTCTTCTATCATACCACGAGTGTTACCTATGTTTCTCAGCCTCCGCATATGATGGTATGCGGGCTTATCTGGTTTGATCATGATACCAATGAACATTATGGTACTGCGGCAGGAATTCTGGTTTTATCGCATGACCCCTCAAGAGTTTTCCCTCAATGCAGGATTTTAGCAGACACGCATAGATCAATAGTTCCTGATGGAAATCCTATTGATCAGGAAGATATACGCGGCCCTGCACCCGTGGTTATAGAAAGAGCGCTTGCATTTATAGATCGCAATACACGGCATCCTATGCGGGTTGTCGGCCTGGAACGTGTGCGTATTGATGAATATCCCATCGAGGCCTTAAGAGAGGCTCTTGTTAACGGAGTTGCCCACAGAAATTATGAAGATGCAGGCCGGAAAATAATGGTGGAGGTATTTCCTGATCGTATTGTCATCTCCAGCCCCGGCCTTCCACCAAAACCGCTGACTATTCAGAAATTGCGTTCTGGTAGATACAAACCATGTTCACGCAATCCTATTTTAGCGCAAAGTCTGTCGTATTTTCATCATATCGAGGAACGTGGCAGCGGATTCCGCAGAATGCGCGATCAAATGATAGATCACGGGCTTGAAAATATTTCACTTGGTGAAGATACTGGATATTTTCAGGTGATATTCAAAGGGCCAGGTAGTAATATCTCTAAATTGCGCATTCCGAAAACAGCGGGGAAGAGAACGATCGTTCCATCAGTAGAAGAAAAACTAAACAAAAGGCAAAAACAAATTATAATCCAAGTTCTTAAGAGAGGATATGTTACCAGTGGGTGGTGTAAAAAACGTTTTAATGTCGTTTATGATACGGCACAACGGGATCTTTTAGGGCTGGTAAATCTGGGAATTCTTGAGCAGGTTGGCCGTGGGCGAACAACAAAATATGTCGAAAAAAATAAATAAAAAATATACCGATAATCTACCGATTATTTAGTTTGAATCTACTGATTGAAATATTGTAGTTATGAGTGTGACAATGAATTGCAAGGATTGAGCATTAAGGCATTATGTGCTTGCGCCAAGGCAGAATCGTTAAATAAGCCAGGTTAAACTTAAAGATTTCGCAGTTTTCACAGAAAGCGAAAAATTTTGCTTGTTGCGGAGGCTGAGAAACATAGGTAACACTCGTGGTATGATAGAAGACATCCAAACATTGCGAGCTAGCGAGCAATGTTTGGAGCAAGAATCTATCATATCGGAGGAGTTGCCAAATGAGAAAGACAGCTAGTTTTTACTTCTTTAAGAGAAAGCCTCTACCTAAAATAAATAGATATGAACATTGGCGAGGTACAGCAGAGATTGCAGTGCTTTCTTCAAAGGCGAGACTAAGACTGGAATGGATAATATTCTATTACACTGCAGGAAAGCGCAATGTTAGATTTACCTGTAAGCATTTTGGCATATCAAGAAAGACTTTTTACAAATGGTTTAATAGATTCAGGGATAACGGATACGATGTTAAAGAGTTAGAAAATCAGTCCAGGGCTCCTCATAGAAGAAGGAAGTGGGAAGTGACTTTAGAACAAGAAGCAAAGGTAAAACTGTTAAGAAAGAAGTACATGCATTACGGCAAGATAAAACTCAAGGTTTTATACAAACAAGATTACAAGGAAGACATATCCTGTTGGAAGATAGAAAGAGTGATCAGAAAGCATAAACTGTATCCGGATAAGGTCAAGGCAGAGAAAACAGCTAAGAAGATTGCAAGAGCTAAGCAGCATCCCAAGAAGAGGATAACTCAGTTGGTTAAGGAGAATAAATTATGGTTTCTTCTTCAGCTGGATACTATTGTCATTTACTGGGGTAGTCTTAAGAGATATATTCTTACAGCGGTTGATCATGCTAGTAAGCTCGGCTATGCCAGAATGTACAAAACTCACAGCTCTAAAGCCGCAGCGGATTTTCTATACAGGCTTCAATATCTTATCAATCAGCAGATTATGAACATTCAGACAGATAACGGAAGTGAGTTTGCCAATTATTTTGAGCAGGCTTCTGCTAAACTTGGTATTGATAGATATTTCTCAAGAGTAAGAACTCCAAAGGATAATCCTGAAGCTGAGAGATTTAACGGGACACTCAAGCATGAATGGCTCTATGATGGCAATCTAACTACTGATTGTGATGAGTTTAATCCAGCTGTAACAAATTGGCTGATTGAGTATAATTTTAATCGCCCTCATCAAGCGCTTGATTATTTAACACCTATGAGATATATTGAGAATCACAATGAAAATCTTAAACAAAAAGTGTTACCTATGTGCCCAGCCAGCACACTTGTTTTGCCAGAATCTTGGCATAGAATAGAATTAAAGGAGAGTAAATTTCATACTCTAAAATAAAGAGCGAAAAAAGGAGGGAATAATAATGAGTGTCCAGTTATTAAAAGGGAAAAAATATAGCGGACAGTATGTAGCACTTAAAAGCTTTGAAGATGCTACAGTTATAAGCAGTGGAGATCGCATCCAAGAAGTTTATGAGAAAGCTGAAAAAAAAGGATATAAGAATCCTGTTATAGCACATATACCTAAAAAAGATGTAATACAGATTTATTAAGAGCATTAGGGAAAGCGAATAAAATCAAACAAAAAGCATTTCCTATGTATTTCAGCCAACACTAAAAAAATTGTTAGTTTGACAATGTCCTCTGAAGATGTAGAATAGAATTAAAGAATTTGGATAAAGTTCTAGCAATCAGATAACCAAATTAGAAAATGGAGGAAAAGATATGAATGCTCAATATCTGTTGGATAGGATTACCGCCAATCCTGATGTGATGGTTGGCAAACCGACTATTAGAGGTTTACGAATTACAGTTGACCAGATATTAAAAGCCTTAGCTGGTGGAATCACAACTCAGGAATTGCTTGAAGACTATCCTGAGTTGGAGTCTGAGGATATTCAGGCAGTTTTACTTCACGCATCTGAATTGGTTAGCGAGGAGCAAGTTTTTAAACTTGCAATAGGTACTTGAAGGTGAAGCAAAAGAGCTTAAAATTTTTAGTTGATGTTGGAGTTAGTATAAAAGTTGAGAGTTGGCTTATAAATCATGGATATGATACAAAAAGTGTTAGAGACATAAATCCTCAAATGCTTGATGAAGAAATACTAAAGATGGCAGTTTCAGGAAAGCGAATGGTTATTACTATGGATAAAGATTTTGGAGAGTTAGTGTATAATTCCGGATTACCACATGCAGGTGTTTTATTGTTAAGGCTTGAAGAAGCTGCGTCTGAGGAAAAGGTTAAAGTTATAGAAAATATTTTAGAAAAACACTCTAATAATCTTTTGAATAAGTTTTGTGTTTTTAAAGATGGGAAATTGAGAATTAGAAAATAAGAGGGAAAACTGCGCGAACCATTAAAACAAGGAGGGGAAACAATGGCAAAGAAAAAAGCAGAAGCAAAGCTCTATTCATTAAGGATAGGCAAGAAAGAAGACAATGTATTTAAGGGTAAAGGAGCAAGACAGGCTGCTTTAAAGGCTGCTTCCAGGGGATTGAAAGACAGCGATGGTCTGATCAAGCTCAGAGAACATGGGCAGAAGAAAGACGGCAAATGGAGACTGCATATATTTAAAGGTTCAGTACAGAAAGTTGCTAAACCTGCTAATGCACCTGATTGGATGCCTGATAAAATTAACAAACCCATGGTAAAGAAACTTCGTGTTGAGAAGTTAGATAAGATATAATAACGCCGCGAAGTAATAGTTCGCCAAAAGTACTCAGGACTACGAATCAGGAAGCTCCTTGCGTAAGCTAGGAGTAATTCACTCCCTTGAATCGGGTCATAATCGGGTCATAATCGGGTCATTTAGAGAAATAGTACGAACTGCGGCCTGCTCCAGCAGTGTTACAAACATTCTTTTTTACTAAATCTTGAAGTTCTCTCTTTGCAGTCGCGGCACTCACCCCAAATATTTTCCTATATTCACGATTAGAAATTCTGCCTTCTTGCCTAATGCGCTCCAATGCCTTTATCTGCCTTTCATTCAAATTTTCGGTAATATTCCCTTCCTTTTCTGTCTCGCCAACTTCTGCAGGATGTAAAACTGTTACAGTGGTATCAGTCCACTCTCTATATTCAGGGTATTTAGGGTTAAAGGGGTGCTTATCGCACGCTCTTTTAAAGAGCTGCATCCCTTCGCCAATCTGCTCAGCATAGCCATAGCCAGTAAGTATTCTAGCAATATTGGGGTTCCGTTGTTTATTTCTGACGATATAGATGTTCTCAGGGGTAATAGGGTCGAGAAGTAAGCCGGGATTAAGAACTTCGATACGGTCACTAAACCAAAGAATATCTATTCCATTTTTGATAAAAGGGTGATATTCCCTGTGGGTTGTAGCATTAGCAATTGCTTCCCTGATAACAAGGTAGGGATACTTAGGAATATATTCCCGCTTTCCTGTAGCAGGGTTTTTGTAGGGAATAAGTTCTTTCCCCAATTCTTGAATAATGTATTTGTAAGCCTCGCCTATCATCTCTGGAAGTGTTCCTGCATCGATATAGTTATCTCCTAAAGCCCAAAGTAAGGAACGTGCAATATTACATGGTTGCTGTAACTGCATAAGCTAAAGACACTTAAGCCTCTTTATAGCCCGGCATTCAGATCAATCGATCATCATAAGACCGCTGATAATATGGCGTATAATACTTGCTTACAATTGAACTTAGCGCCTTCGCTCCGCTTCGGCGGGTTTTTCAAAATCTTTATCAAACCTGAGAGTACCTCCACATTTCCAACACTCTAAATCCCAGCATGTGCCATGATCTGCGCCACAGCCAACATCCTCAACATCTGTCTCAA
>JAUSPT010000043.1 GCA_030652805.1 bacterium
CACTTTGCCGATGGTAAAATCCCTGATGGTAAACTTATAGAATTAACGATAAGAGAGCGATGCTTCAAACCTGAATTTTCTGAGTTTAAGGGAAGGCTCTTCATACAAACAATGGGTATGGTAGTTGAACATGCGGCAGATCCCGGCGCATTTTCTCTGTATCGGCCGCTTACTATACGCAAGAATTCGGGAACGGGTATTATTGTCCGAAAGACACTTAGCGTGCCAAGCAATATAGTTTGTTGTTCGCTATTAAGCAGCCAGATCAGTTACACCAGCAAAAACAAAGATAATTCCACATTGATATCAGCATTGGGGATAAGTAAGGATGGAGGCAGGACATGGACGCCCGCTAAGGATAGCTCTTATGACTATTTCATGGATGAAGAAAACGGTATGTTACTCAGACGCTTTAGTAAAGTAGTAAGTGATGCTGACCGTGGAGACGCCTTAGGTTTCAGCACCTATGAACATTTTCAGCAGATATCCCGGAACGAGGGAAAAACATGGAGCGAACCGGAACGTATTGAAGCCACTGGTTCCAGGATGCTTAAGCTACAGAATGGAAAACTGTTTGGGATTACTGGAGAAAATCAAGGAGAACCCGGTTTTTATTATGCTGTTGCAAGAGCATGGCTCGGCACATGGCGGCATGATCTGAGCGGTATAGATTGGAAACCGGGAGGAACTGTGAAGGCTGAACCCAGACAGAGCGTTGAAGGATTTGATGAACCTCATGCGTGTCAGTTTCCGGATGGCAGGATATTTATTATCGGTCGTCAGTCTTCTATATTGCCTACTCATGATAGCCCTGGATTTACTTCCGTAAAGTTATTTGCTATCTCTGAGGACAACGGACGAACATGGAGCAAAGTAAAACCATTAACTTACGAAGATGGAACTTACGTTTACTCTTCTACTAGTTTTTCCGATACTTTCTGTTCATCTAAAAATGGGAAAGTGTATGTAATCATAAATATTAACGATGAACCAAGCCACGGCTGCGATCCTCGAACTACACTGCAAATAGCCGAACTTGACACCAGTACATGCTGCGTGGAAAAAGATATGATTGCCATTATAGATACTAAACACAAAGAACATTACAGCAAAGTGCGTTTTTCCAATTGGAGTATGATAGAGGATCGAGATACAAAAAATCTGCTGCTCTTCATGAAACTTGATATGTCTGAAGATTGCCCAATTCGGAATGGATATGATCTTAATTGCTACCGCTATGAGATAGAACTGCCGCAGTGTTAAGGAATCGCATTTGACAAAAGAATTTGGAAGGGGTAGGTTGGATAAAAAAGATCAGGGACAAATCAAACGGGAATGTATTGTAACAGGGTCAATCCCAGCAAAAAAGAAAGGAGGTAAGATAAGATGGGATAATAGAAAGCGAAGAAATGATTAAAAAGCAAGTTTTAGTAGGTAAACTATAAAAAGGAGATTAAAAATGAAGATTCTTAAAGCAGTAAAAGTAGGTTTTTTAGGTGGTTTGTGTGCATGTGTGATGATGTTTTCAATTCCAGACGTTTTTGCCGCTGATGTGGAATCAGAAACAGGGTTGGTTGCATATTGGAAATTCGACGAAGGTTCCGGAGCCCGTCTCGCAGATAGCAGTGGAAATTTTAACAGAGGAACCTCGTTGGGAGCTTCCTGGGTTGATGGAAAATTCGGCAAGGCTTTGCACTTTAACGGTAAGGATGATTATGTTGACTGCAGGAATACAGCAAGTTTTGCCCCAGAGAGTAATATTACTGTTTCTTTATGGGGAAAAAGAGACAGCAGAATTAGTTGGGCAGATGCATTTATTACAAAAGCGCATGGCGGATGGACTGCTTCTTACGCTATTAGAGAAAGCCGTTTTATAATAAATTTCGTAACGCAGGGTGAAAAAACAGTATATTTTGGTGATCAACCTTTTGGAGTATGGACCCATTATGCTTTTACTTATGACGGGTCAAAGATGAGAGGGTATATTAATGGTGTTGAAGTCGCTAAATCCCCTGTATCAGTAACTGATACCATTAAATATTCTTCTGCTCCCCTTATAATCGGAGCGCATGGGTCTACTGGAGCTGGTTCTTTGAACGGCGCAATCGACGAAGTCAGGATTTACAATAAGGCATTAAGCGCTGAGCAAATTAAAGAACTTTATCAAAAAAGTGACATATTATAAGACTATCACAGGTTCAGGTATAGGATGAGGGGACAGACATCAAAGATGCCCTGTCCCCGATATGAGCAAACTAATTGAAAGGGTATGGAAAATGGAAATTATTAAGATAATGAAGTTAAGTCTTTTAAGCATCCTGTATATGGCTGTAATTCTAATGAATCCAGTAAATGCACAAGCAGGCAAGAACCTTCTCACAAATTCTGGTTTTGAAGAAAAGGGGAAAGACTGGAAAAAAGATGGTGGGAGAGGACAAATTTACAAATGGGACGATAAAGTTAAAGAGAGCGATAAATATTCGGTGTCAGTTACACGAGAACAAGGTGCAAAGAGTGTTGCTCGGTGGTTTAGGTTTGTCTCTGTTAAAAGAGGTGAAGAATATCAACTTTCTTTTTCTTATAAAGTAAGCGATAAATTTTCTGGAGAAGCAGATGTGCTGGTTGATGGATGTAGAGTTAATGAAGAATCATGTTTGATAAGATTACCATTTCCAGGTGAAGCCATTAGCTGGCAAAAGCAGAATTTTGTTTTCTCTCCAGAGAAGACAGGCAAGATTTGTATTTCTTTACAGAATCGCGGAGAAGGAACTATATGGTATGACAATATCGTTTTGGAGAAGGCCAAACCATATGAGATGACAAATCTGATTCTCAATGCTGGTTTTGAAAAGGCCACCAAGAATGGGCTTCCAGCAGGAGGTTGGTGGACATATCCTTCATACATTGACCCGAAAAAGGCAAAGGTATATGTGGATACCAAGAATGCACATTCAGGGAAAGCTTCGGTTAAGATAGAGGTTAATGATAAACAATATGTGTGTTTTGTATCATCTCCCCATCCTGTAAATCCTGGAGATACATTATCTGTTAGCGCTTTTTATCGAACTAACCTAAGACCCTTCGAGCTTGATGCTGAAGCGCTTAAAAAAGAAGCGCAGCTTTCACATCCGAGAAGGAAAGGAGATCTTGTAAAACTAACTATTGGTTACCGGGATGTGTTAGGCCATTCATCTTATGGAGGCAGTAACGTAAAACAGATGGATATGAAACCGGTTACCAATGATTGGGAAAAGTTAGAAGGAACATGTACAGTCCCCGACAATGTGATACACGTAGAAGCTCAATTGGTTCTGAACGAATGTCTCGGAGAACTGTTGTTTGATGATTTGGTAATAAAGAAAATAAATCGATATTCTTTAAATCTTTCACCATATAGAGAAGAAGTTTGGCTGGGGGAGAATAGACTTTCTCTTGTCATGGAAAATTATACAAACGCAAGAGAAGAGTTGCAGTTAGAACTTTCACTTGATGGGAAATTGGTCGACAGTAAGTCATTCACTTCCACCGGGAATAAAGAGGAAACATTAGATATAGGATACAAGGTAGAGACTGTAGGTAAACACAAAGTAAAAGTTTCCCTTATAAACAAGAAAAATAATGATGCCCTTTTTACGGGAGAAAAACAGATTTCTGTTGCTAAAGTTTTAGAAACAACTTTAGTTTATCCAACATATGTATGGCCAGAAGAAAAAATAAAGGAAGTTACAGAGAGAATAAAAGTTAATTTGTCAGCAAAAGAATTCAAAAAATACATGTTGAAGATAAGAGTAACGAAAAATAGTCAAAAAATTAAAGAAGATATCATCCATATTGATAAGAATGAAGTTGCTTATAAGTGTCCGGTAAGTAGCTTTCAAAACGGTGATTATGAGATGGAAATAAGTCTTCTGGATAAAAATAATAAACATCTGTTTAGTGAAAAAGAAATTTTTCATATAATGGATCACAAGAAACCTATAATAAAGATTAAGAATGGGGTAATTTTGATTGATGATAAACCATTTTTCCCAATTGGCATGTATCAGGGCGCTTACTACGACGAATATTCTAAAGCCGGATTTAATTTTCTTCACCGTTATGGATTTGAAGGTAGTTTTGACAATGAGGATAACCTCTTGTCAGATAAGGCAGCAATGAAACAATTGGATACCACATGGAAATGTGGTCTTTTCACCTTGATGAGCACTCCAAGAGTCAAATTGTCCAAAGGGGACTTTGAAGGACTCAGGACTCGATTTAATGCCCTCAAGAGCCATCCTTCAATTATTGGTTATTATGAAGAAGAACATATGATACACGGAATTAGTTCCTACGAAAAAATAAAGAAATGGCATGATCTAATCAGAGAAATTGATCCCCATCGTCCAATTGCTATGGCTGATTGGTATTATGGAGATAAAAAGAAAGGATTTCCATACGAATTTTTAGATATTGCTATTGATTATTGGTATCCATTTCCACTCCGTGAGGGACAAACAGAGATTGTTCTTCCAGAATGGTTTATTACAGAGGTAAAAAAGGATAAAGCGATAATATGGTTAGCGCCACAATGCCATTGGGGATTCGGAGAGCCGCCGAAGGGTGCAAAACGGCAGCGATGGCCGCTTCCTGAGGAGTATAAAATACAGGCATATTTGTCCATTATCCATGGCGCTAAAGGACTATTTTACTTCGGTGGCCACATCTTCAAGGAGCGCGAAGCCGGCAATTGGGAATACCTCAAGAAGCTGGTTAGTGAACTCAGGGATATATCTCCGGTTTTCCTGGCTCCTACATCTAAGTCAAAAGTAGAAGTTACGGGGAGCGATAAGATTTCTACGCTCCTTAAAGAATATCAAGATTCCTATTACCTGATTACAGCTAATCGTGATGTCCCAATTGCTCATGTAACTTTTAACCTTCCGTTTATACCGGTTAAGATTAAAGTAAAAGATGAAGATAGGGAGATAATACCTCATGGGAAGAGTTTTAAGGATACTTTTGGAAAGTATGCTGTTCACGTTTATGAAATAAAAAAATAACATAGGAGAAAAAATGGTTAACAAAATTAGTGTAACTCGGGAGCTTGAACAAAGGGTAGAAGGTCAAACTGGATGGGTTCACGCGCAGTCTTATGCTTCACTAAAGGACAATAGTTTAGTTCGAGGTGTGGAAAGAAAGGATGCAGCAGTAATGCTCAGATCTGAAGATAACGGAAAAACATGGAAAGATACTCAGGTAGTTATCCCAAAGGAAAAGCTCCCTAATAAAAGAATCAGGGAAGGCGACATTAGTGCGTTTTATTTAGATTCAGATAATGGAATATTAGTACGATTTGTCCATGACCGTATTGTGAGTGACCAATCCTGTTATGAAGAATATGTTGAGGACTTTGCTAATGCCGGGAGCGAGAAAGGCCCTAAGACGAGTCGTCTTTTTTATGATATTTCTCGCGATGGCGGCAAAACTTGGGAAAAGAGGCAGCAATTAATTGAGAAAGGCGATGAATACAATTCTGAACATTGGGCAAAAGATGTTCTGTATGGAAAAAGTTCTCTTGTTCTGGAAGGAAGGCGTCTTCATAAACTGGCTGATGGGACTATTGTTGCGCCATGTTATCTCTGGCCAACAGACGAACAGATGAAGAAAATATTTCAGAAAGAAAACAGACCCCAGGAAATTTGGTATTTTAAAGGTTATGTATATACAGTATGTTTATTGGGTAGATGGCGTAAGGATCTAAGTGGTATTGACTGGAAAAGTGGTGGTCATATGCTGCTTCCCGGAGGTTATACTTCTGCCGGAGTATGTGGGTCTGATGAGCCAACAATAGCATATCTGGATGATGGAAGAATGTTTTGTGTTGTTCGGACATCTGCTTCACCTCGACATAATTTCAGAGAAACGAATATACCAGTACTACCTTATTGTGGAGTTTCAAAAGATAAGGGGATAACATGGCAGGATATTCGTCCATTGACCTATAGCGATGATTCATCTCTGTATTCTCCGTCAGCATATTCTGAATTCATCAAGTCATCGAAGAATGGCAAATGGTACTGGATAGCGAATATTCTTCCTGAACCGACGTATGGCCAATGTGACCCACGAGATATACTTCAAATTGCTGAACTCGATACAAAAACACTCGGTATTAAAAAAGAGACAATGGCAATTGTTGAAAACAGAGCGCCGGGTGACCCTGAACTTGTAAGATTTTCAAATTTCAGGGTTTATGAAGAACGGGAAACAAAAGATTTTATATTATTAATGACAAAGTCATACAGTGAACTAGAAAAAGATTATTTTAAATTACCCAGACCAAGTTACTGTTATAGGATACATTTTTAGTTCCCTGGTCAGAACAATTAACAAAAACGGTTTTATCTATTGACAAAAATTCATAGATTTGATATCGTAATCTTTGAAGAGAAGCTATAGTAATTTTGTTATAAAAGCGGTTTTGTAAAATATGATAACTATTTACGATGTAGCAAAAAAGGCAGGAGTTTGTCATGGTACAGTATCCCGCTGTCTTAACAATAAAGGCTATGTAAAAAAAGAAACTCGCCGTCGTATAGAAAGAGCAGCAAAGAAGCTGAAGTATACTCCCAATTATACTGCGCAAGTTTTAATAACAAAAAAGACTCAGATAATAGGTGTGCTAATTCCTGACATTTCCAATCCTTTCTACCCGCCTGTTACTAAGGGTGTTTACGACACAGTAAAAAAGAGTGGTTATCATATCATTTTAGGCAACAGCTACAATGAGTTAGAAGAAGAGAACAGCATACTAAAAAGTTTCCTATTTAGGGGGGTAGATGGAATAATATTTATATGCACAGAGAAAAAAGAGGAAGAAAGCACCTCTCAAATTCTTGAGGAATTTATAAAAAGAGACATTCCTATTGTGTTAATTCAACGAGACGGCGTTAATCTCTCCGTAGACCGTATTTTTATCAACAATATAAAAGGCGCATATGAAGCTACTCTTCATCTCATAGATATAGGTCATAATCGCATAGGTTTTATTAGTGGTGCAACCAAGTCAATAAGTTCTAGAGAACGAAAAGAGGGATATAGGAAGGCTTTGCTTAAACATAATTTATTAATAGATAGAAATCTTGTTTTAGAGAAAGGATTGGGCAAAGAAGGTGGTTACGAGGGGATGAAGCAGTTTCTAAAAATGGAACACCCTCCAACAGCTGTTTTTGCTGTTAATGATGTAATAGCCATGGGTGCAATGATGGCTATAAAAGAAAGAGGGAAAAAAATACCTGAAGATATAGCTTTAGTAGGGTTTGATGATATATACCCATCAGCCATTTTAAATCCGTCTCTTACCACAGTAAGTCAGCCTAAGTATGAGCAGGGTCGGCTTGCTGCCCAGCTATTAGTAAGGCGTATGACAGGAGATAAAGATTGTTTCCCGGAAAATATTACCCTTGATACTAGGTTGGTAATTCGAGAATCTACTTTGAGAAAAAAATATGCAAAGATCAAAAATTAAAATGGAAAATGAGAAAGGAGAAAAACTATGTTAGATAAAATAAGAAAGACATGGGGAAGGGCTGCATTTACGCTTATTGAGCTTTTGGTTGTAATAGCAATCATTGCTCTGCTTGCAAGTTTGCTTTTACCGGCACTTACGAAGGCAAGAGATATGGCTAGAAGTGTAAAATGCATGAGCAATTTAAAACAGTGCGGATTGGCTTTTCAGATGTATGCGGACGATTGGGACGGATATCTTTGCGCAAATTCTGGCGAGGTACATGGCGGTAGCGGTAGTGAAGACACGTGGAGTTATTATCTGACAGGACAAGCTGCGGGTTGTACTGCTGAATATGTTAAGACGGGTGTAGTTCTTTGTCCTTCGTATAAGCCGCGACAATATGATAATAGTGATGATAATCGGCGGCTTAAGACTTATGCAAGTTTTAGTCGTAATAGTTTTCATAAATTGGATAAGATTCCCACCATGCTGAGTAAATCTGGCGCTCAACCATCCATGTCTGAGATTATACTTCTTGTGGATTCAATGGATTCGCGCCCCGCAGAGCTTAAGCAAATTTTTAATGGATATGCAAATGATGCAGCTGCCTGTGTGCATTGCAGGCATAACAAGAGAGCTAATTGTCTCTTTGCCGATGGGCATGTGGACTCTTTAAGCAAAGATGATCTCATCGCCAATTTTGCCAAATGCGCCTTTTACCGCAGTCCCGACGATTACGGCGATAACATAATGCCTCCTGTAGCAGCTTATATTATTGAGGCTGATTGAGAAATAAGTATGCAGGTAATCGAGGTAGGAAAAGAGAATAAATTAAAAAAACAGAAGAGAAGACGAAAAA
Organism: bacterium; assembly: GCA_030652805.1. Lineage (NCBI taxonomy): Bacteria > bacterium. Next base: position 8,352 of record JAUSPT010000043.1, read on the forward strand.
ATGAGTGCGCTTCTTAGAGCGGTAAAGATAGGTTTTTTAAGTATTTTTTGTGCAGGTGTGGTTTTGACAAATCCAGTTAATGTTCAAGCAGAAAAAAACCTTCTCTCTAATCCCGGGTTTGAGGAAGATAAAAATTCAGATAACTTGCCTGATGATTGGAATAGAGATGTTGGTGGTGGTAAAAAACAACCGGCAGGAACGTTCAAATGGGACTCTACGGTCAAAGAAAACGGCCAGTATTCGGTGATGGTGAGAAAACTGGCAGGTAAAGATCTGGTTGCCCGCTGGTTTCGGTATGTCCTGATAGAAGAGGGGCAGGAGTATCAGGTTTCTTTTTCCTACAAGACCGATGACAACTTCTCCGGCAAAGCCGATGTCATGGTGCACGGGTGTGGGGTGAATTACCGCTCGTACTGGCTTTCAACCCCGTCGACTGAATGGAAGAAAGGTCAACTCCGTTTTAGCCCGGCAAAATCAGGGAAGATAGCCCTATATCTCCAGAATAGTGGGACAGGCACGATTTGGTATGACAATGTCACACTGAAAGAGCTGCCGCCCCAGGAGATGGTAAACCTCATCCGCAATCCTAGCTGCGAAAAGGCGAAACCAGACGGTATCCCGGCTGAAGGCTGGTGGATATACCCTGGGGATCTTGACCCAAAAAAGGCGAAAGTATATGTAGATACTATAAAAGCGCATTTCGGAAATGCTTCAGCTAAGATAGAAATTTATAGCAGACAGAGCGTATGCCTAGTATCGCCATCTCACCCGGTGAATCCGGGCGACAAGCTTTACATTAGCTGTTTCTATAAGAGCAAGCTTAAGCCTTTCATACTTGACGACTCTGCTCGGAAGAAGGAGTCGCGGCTTGAACATATACGAAAGAAGGAACACGTTGTTAATTTCTACCTTTATCACCGAAACGCACTGGGTCATGGTCACAAGCCTGAACGTATGTTAGGAAAGCTGATCACTGATGGATGGGAGAAGCTGGAAGGCACGTTCCTTGTTCCGGCAGGGGCAGTGCACACTGCAGCTCAGTTTACCATGTCCGAAGTTATTGGAGAAGCATGGTTTGATGACCTGGTTATCAAAAAACTAAATGCGTATTCAGCCAACCTTTCTCCCTACGAGGAACGTGTTTCCATAGGAAAGAACCGTCTGGAGTTTGTCCTCGAAAATTACACCAAATCAAAAGACAGTTTGAATCTGGAACTCTTTGTCGATAATCAGCCGGCTGTCACAACGACGTTTAACCCGAGCGGGAATCAGAAAGAAAAGATCGGGATTGAATATGAGCTTAAAGGGCCGGGCAAATACAAGGTTAAGCTTTCCCTATCTCTCGAAAAGGACAAGAAGGTTCTCTTTGCCGGCGAGAAGGAAGTTATCGTTTCACAAGTGTTGACAACTTCCATCATCCAGCCTTCGTATGTCTGGTCAGGAAAGAACGTCAAGGAAGTTACGGAAAAAATCCTTGTTGACCTTCGTGATGCTGATGCCAAAGAAAGCGTGATTATTGTGGAGGTGGAGAAGGATGGGAATCTGCTCAAAAAAGACCGGCTTACTCCTGTCCAGCCTCAGACGACATACGCCTTTCCAGTCACTGGCCTCAAGCCGGGGAAATATCTTATGCGAATAAGTCTTCTCGACAAAGCCGGCGAAGTGTTGTCATGCAAGGAAGAGATGTTTCATCTCATGGACCGGCCCAGGCCAAAAATAGAAGTTAAAGACAGCCAGTTATTTATTGAGGGAAAGCCTTTCTTTCCCATCGGGATGTTCGGCATGTCAAGGACAAAGTACTATAAAGAATATGCTGAGGCAGGGTTCAATTTTATCCACCACTACGGCTTCGAGGGGAGTCAATCGGTTCCGGCCGCATCCGTGAGAGAATGTATGGCTGTCATGGATTGGGCGCGGAAGGTTGGTGTCTGGTGTCTCGTAAATACGGGGAGTCAAGAGGTGATCAAGCGTGACTGGGACATGATCAGAGACAGGCTTTTAACTTTTCGGGACCATCCGGCAGCCTTCTGCTACATGGAAGAAGAGCAGATGGCACGAGGGTTTCACACACCGGAGACTTTGAAAAAATGGTACGATTTGATCAGGGAAATCGATCCTGACCGTCCCATCCTGCTGGGGGATACGCTTCGCATTCAGCCGAGAAGATTCGTGCCGGAACTTATGGATATCGGCGTTTGGTGGTGGTATCCCTTCCCACTTCAGGGGAAACAGACAGAAGTAATTATTCCGGACTGGCTTGTGGATAATGTCGCTTTGACCGACAAACCGATCTGGGTCGCGCCGCAATCCTACAAGGGTGAAGCAGAAAACAAGCGTTTTCCAACGCCTGAAGAATACCGAATTCAGGCATACCTTTCCGTTATACACGGTGCAAAAGGGCTTATGTATTTTGGCGCCCATCTCTTTTATGATCCTGAAGCAAGTCACTGGGAATATTTAAAAAAGTTAGTTAGTGAACTCAGAGATATGTCACCGATTTTCCTGGCTCCTACATCTAAGTCAAAAGTAGAAGTTACGGGGAGCGATAAGATTTCTACGCTCCTTAAAGAATATCAAGGTTCATATTACTTGCTTAGTGCTAATCGTGATATGCCCACAGCTAATGTAACTTTTAGTTTGCCCTTTAAGCCAAAGAAAATAAGCGTGAAGAATGAAAACCGCGAAATAACACCAAAAGGGGAAATTTTTAAAGATACTTTTGGAAAATATGCTGTTCATGTTTATGAGATACATAATTAATTTTTAAGGAGAATGACAATGACAAAGGAAATTAAAGTATTAGCAAAAAAACAGATTTTTTTTGAGGCGGAACCAAAGCAGTCAATCTGGTTTTGGCCATCTTATGCTGAACCAGAAGGGAAAAGAATGATTGGCGCTCTTACCTTAAAAAGGCATGGTCCAGTTAAAGACAGTATCTTTACAGAAAAACATTACTATGAAGAGTTAATACAAATCGTTTCTTCAAATGATAATGGAGCATCCTGGGAGAAAGGGGAGATATTATGGGATGATCGTAGTGGTTATAATGGCGCTAAGGAGTTTTATATACCAATATATATTCTTGATCCAAATAATGGATTATTGCTTGAACTTAGAGGTATTAGTTTAGTTAATAGTTGCGAGGGCACACATCAATTTATGGGTGCAATGAATCTTGGTGCACGCACTTATAGAATGTTTTATCGTTTTTCTGCTGATGGAGCTCGTTCATGGTCACGATTAAAGCAGGTTATACATACCGGCAGTGAGTTTGATTCTGAAAATTGGTTGCCTGGTATTACTTATGGCTTTAATAGTGCTAGTTATGGCATGCCCCGATTTGCTGTTAATGGTGATGGTGAGATAGTCTTACCAATTAATAAATTTACTACTTTTGATAATAAACGAGATACTAAATATACTGATCATGGCGTGAGTATCATTGCTGGTTTTTTACGTGGAAAATGGAAAGAAGATCTAAGTGATATTGAGTGGAGAGCTAGTGAAGAATACATGGACGCCCCGGATCGGCCAAGCGGTCCATGCGAGGCTGATATAATAAGTCTTGGCGGCAATACTCTTTTTTCAACATTCCGTTCAAAGGGAAGCAAAAAAATAAGTGTGCCTGTGCCATCCGTAAGAATGTGTTCTTTTTCGAAAGACGGAGGTAAAACATGGGGTAAGTTAATACCGTTAATTTATGATGATGGTGAAACTGTGTGGGCAGCAGCCAGTCCTTCTGAATTTATACAATCTCCGAATACTGGAAAAATTTACTGGGTAGCAAATATCCAGAATGAGCCGGTTTATTCAGCTTATCCAAGAAGTCCTCTGTCAATTGCAGAATTTGATCCTGAAAAACAGTGTTTAATTCGAGCTACAGTTAGTCATTTTTGGAAGAAACCAGAAGAAATGGATCCTTCGGACAGGCGTTACAGTAATTTTGGATGCTATCTTGATCGTGAAACCGGAGAATTCGTTTTTACGATGTCTGAACAATGGAAAATTAGCCGTGAGGACTACACTGCTGACGCAATAGGAATTCGGATTAAACTTCAGGAAGATTAATGATAGGCAGATGGGAAATCATTCAAAGACACTTTTAACCAATATGAGGAATTGAAAATTTTAACAACAGGAAACCATAATAACAGGGGGATTAAAAATGAAGATTCTTAGAGTAGTAAAGTTAGGTTTTTTATGTATTTTTTGTGCATGTGTGATGATGGTGATTACAGTCAGCGGTCAAACTGCAGAAAAAGGACTTGTTGCATACTATCCCTTTGATGAAGGGTCGGGTAATGTTCTCAATGACAGAAGCGGGAATAACAATCATGGCAAGATTGTGGGCGAAGCTAAGTGGGTTAAGGGCTCTTTTGGTTCAACAATACAATTTGACGGTAAAAATGGCTACGTGGACTGTGGTAATGATAATGGCCTCAGCATCGGGAAGACTGGATCAGTCTTGCTCTGGTTCAAACCGGAGAATGTTTGTCAGGGAGGATTAATATGTTGGACTAAAGGTCAAGAAAAGCCGGATCAGCGTCTGGTTATTTCACTCAACACATATATCCGCAACAAGGGGCAGGGCACGATGAAGTATGAAGAACTGGGGGTGTATACATCCGATGCTAAGAACTCCTACGCTCCTCATGAAGGAAGCTACTGCGAAGCCTACTTCCCACCTCCCGACAAGTGGTTGCACTTTGCCGTGACCTTCAACGGCCATTCCGTGACTATCTACAGGGACGGGGTTCTGGTACACAGCAGTTTTCAGGCGCTCACTCCAAACACCATGGACGTGCCTCTATGGATTGGCAAATGCATCGGAATGGGAGGAGCGAGTGATTACTTCAAGGGCTTGATTGACGAGGTGCGGGTTTACAATCGTTCTTTGTCAGAGCAGGAAGTATATCAAATATATATGCAGACAGGTAAAGGTCGTGATAAGGATATTGGTAATTTTAATTCAATTGGTATCAAACCGATTGTAAATCCTAAGTCAGGAACAATCTTTGCTGATTTAAATTATCGCGGTCTTGTCCAAACACCAAAAGATATGACGATCAAGGCAGAACTTTTTAATAAACAAAAAAAAGTTGTGTCTGTCGGCAAGGTGCGCATGTTGCCTGCCTGGGGCAGAGCAGAAGCAATTTTTAATGTACAGAGTCTGAAAGAGGGTGATTATACAATACAAGTTGCTGCTAATAAAGGTGAATCAGCTGAAGCAGAAGTGACCTGGCCGGGACGGGCAAAAGGGTGGTCAAAGATCAAGGTTCTTAATAATCTATGCTGGGAGTTATTAAACGAATCTCCCGGTAATAATTCCAAGAAGGAATATAGTTTCACCAATCCCAGACGTGGATGGGCATATTTTATTACAGAGGTTGAAGGTAATCTGACATTATCTATCGCTAACGCAAAACCTTCCACAATTCATACTCCAAACAAAGTGGTAAATCAGGAAGCAATGCGCTGGCTGGAAAAAGGTGACCACTTGATTACTGTCAGTGGCAATGGCACGCTGAAGAAACTCATTGTGCGCTCGGTTCCAACGCTCACGTTTGGGCACTATCCTCTTGTTGGACCCGGCACGGCCATCGCCGGCGATTATCACCACAAGTTCCTGCAGCAGCATGTTCTGCCGCATGTCAACACGATCTTGAGTGGAGGAGGCACGCCTTATACGAAGAACTGGGTTCAAGAGAATGGAGGACGCTGGATCCAAATAGTCTATAAACCCAAATTTGGTTTGATCGCTGAGGATATCTACGACGATATCGTTAAAACGCAGGGTATGAATGACCCTGACATCCACGCTATTATCATAGACGAGTTCCCTCCAGGTAATAAGATTGCAGGTGGGGTCAGGACCCACTATGACGCATGGATTGAGGCCTGCACAAAAGTCCTTGAAGATCCCAAATATGCTGATCACATGATCATTCCCTACGGCGCCTATAATATGTACGATTTCGAAAAGACCGCCAAATTAATCAGAACCATCGTTAAACATGATTCGTATTTTGCATGGGAAGTGTACCTTGACGAACAGGAGACTGAGGGCAAGGCGTGGTTGTATATTAATAATCGGCTTAGCGAGCAGATGGACGACTGGGAGCGGGCGATTCCCTGCGCCACAGAGCACATGATCGTTACCTTGAGTTACCTCATGAGAGAGGATTGGAACCCTGAAGCCGACTTCAAGTCTTTTTTGGACATGCAGTTTCAGCATCTTGCGACGCAGCCCGCAATGTTCGGCATCGCTGGTATTGAACAATACGTTAGCCATCACTCCAATGAGGAATATATCCGCTGTGTTGCAAAGCTATACAGGCACTACGCATTGGAGGGACACAGGGGTAGGATGAGTGACGATCCCTACGCCCTCATGCATATCTCAAACTGTGACTTTGCGCAGGGAACAAAGGATTGGAAGACCGAACCGGCTGAAAAGGATAGTATTGCCGTCAAAACTCAAAGGGGTTACGGATATCTCCAGAATCGAATACCCTACCATCCGTTCACGGACACACACCTTCTCTGGATGCGCCGCTCCAAGAACAGACCCAATGTCTTCTCACAGCAGATCCGGAACCTTCAACCTGGACGACTGTACTCGGTTACTGTTGCCACTGGAGACTATCAAGAATTCCTCAAGGGAAAATCCGCCGAACAAGTCCATGCAGTATCGATTCATGTTGACAACGTTGAACCGTTTGCAGACTGGTACCAGAAGGCGAAATGTCTCAGAGGTTCCACCCATCTGTATGCTGCCTATGCGCTTCCACCTTTCGGTTATCAAAACCGGTACTATATCAACATCCACAAGTACGTGTTTCGCGCCAGGGAGACTACCGCTACGTTGAGCATCAGCGACTGGAAGAATAACGAAAATCCATGCGGGCCAATCGGACAGGAATTGATATTTAACTTCATTCAGGTGCAACCATACATGGAGGGGAGGTAATATCATATGAATCTTCAATCACACAATTTTCTAAGGAAACTTCTGGAATCGTCGAGCCCGTCCGGGTTTGAGCAGCCAGCGCAGAAATTGATTCGCTTGCGGCTCGAGAACGTGGTGGATAAAGTTCGCACTGATGTGCATGGCAATGTCATTGCCGTGCAAAACCCGAATGCGCCGTTGCGTGTGATGCTCGCCGGACATTGATAAGCGAGTGTCCGGCGAATGCGAATTAGGTAAAGGACCAATAATGTTTCGCGGTGCCAACATCAACCCGAAACTTACGCAGGTTATAGAGCTCGCTGCAAAGCGCAAGAGAATAAGGTTCCAGATTCAGCCTCTGGTTTATCAGCCGCCAGGATTTTAAAGTGTTGAAAAATTGTTAATTTTGAAAATGGTTGTAAACTATAACAACTGTAACATAGGAGAGAGATAATGTTAAAAAAACGGAAATACTTTCCGAACGCACCCGAATCTATGGGCAAAAAATATTATGTTGCGCAACACCATCCTAAAGCGGAGGATACAAATCCGGGCACGGAAAATCTTCCTTTCAAGACCATCTCTAAGGCTGCTTCTGTCGTTGATATGTACGATACAGTCATTATCGGCGCCGGGACATATCGGGAACAGGTACCACTTGTGCGGCACGGACATCTATATATCCCTGAAAGTCTGATCACCTTTAGGGCGGCTGCTCCTGACGCAGAAGTTTATCTGAAGGGCTCAGATGTTTTTGAAGCTAGGTGGCAGAATATTGGCCGTGGTGTCTACAAAGCAAAACTGCCGAAATTCCTGTTTGAGCAGGGGACTTACAATCCCTATGAGTTGAGCGGTGTGATAGATGAACCGGGAAAAGTTAGACCTGTTAAAGGAGAAAGATTGCAGGAAACACTCGGACAGATTTACATAGATGGCGAAGCTCTTGAACAGCTAGATAGTTTGCAGAGTGTGAAGAACACTCCAGGATCATTTGTTGTTTCAGCAGACGGTAAAGAAGTATTTGTACACTTTGCCGATGGTAAAATCCCTGATGGTAAACTTATAGAATTAACGATAAGAGAGCGATGCTTCAAACCTGAATTTTCTGAGTTTAAGGGAAGGCTCTTCATACAAACAATGGGTATGGTAGTTGAACATGCGGCAAATCCTGGCGCATTTTCTCTGTATCGGCCGCTTACTATACGCAAGAATTCGGGAACAGGTATTATTGTCCGAAAGATACTTAGCGTGCCAAGCAATATAGTTTGTTGTACACTGTTAAGCAGCCAGATCAGTTACACCAGCAAAAACAAAGCTAATTCCATATTGATATCAGCGCTTGGGATAAGTAAGGACGGTGGCAGGACATGGACGCTCACTAAGGATAGCTCTTATGACTATTTCCTGGACGAAGAAAACGGTATGTTACTCAGGAACTTTAGAAAAGTGGTGAGTGATGTTGACCGTGACGACGCCTTAGGTGCAAACACCTATGAATATCTTCAGCAGATATCCCGGAACGAGGGAAAAACATGGAGCGAACAGGAACGTGTTGATTTAGGCAATAAAGCAATTGGTTTCAGGATGCTTAAGCTCCAGAATGGAAAACTGCTTTGGATTACTGGAGAAAATCAAGGAGAACCCGGTTTTTATTCTGCTATTGCAAGAGCATGGCTCGGCACATGGCGGCATGATCTAAGCGATATAGATTGGAAACCGGGAGGAACTGTGAAGGCTGAACCCAGACAGAGCGTTGAAGGATTTGATGAACCTCATGCGTGTCAGTTCCCTGATGGCAGGATATTTGTTATCGGTCGTCAGTCTTCTACATTGCCTACTCATGATAGCCCCGGATTTACTTCCGTGAAGTTATTTGCTACCTCTGAGGACAACGGGCGAACATGGAGCAAAGTAAAACCATTAACTTACGAAGATGGAACTTACGTTTACTCTCCTACTAGTTTTCCCGATACTTTCTGTTCATCCAAAAACGGGAGAGCGTATGTAATCATAAATATTAACGATAAACCAAGCCACGGCTGCGATCCTAGAATTGCACTGCAAATAGCCGAACTTGACACCAGTACATGCTGTGTGAAAAAAGATATGATTGCCATTATAGATACTAAACACAAGGAACATTACAGCAAAGTACGTTTTTCCAATTGGAGTATGATAGAGGATCGAGATACAAAAAATCTGCTGCTCTTCATGAAACTTGATATGTGTACATCCTGTCCGATTCGGTATGGATATGATCTTAATTGCTACCGCTATGAGATAGAACTGCCGCAGTGTTAAGAACGCGCATTTGATAAAAGAATTTGGAAGGTGTAAGCTAGGTAAAAAGATAGAAAAACAGATTAATGAATATTCAGCAAACAGCGGATTTCTACGTGGCTTTGAATGGCAATGACGAGTGGTCTGGCAAGCCGGACTCGCCTGATACACGTGGCTCTGACGGCCCGTTTGCCTCGCTGGCACGGGCTCAAAAAGCAGTAAGAGAGTTTAAGACAGCCAAACCTGATATATCTCGTCCGATTGTAGTTTATGTCAGAAAGGGGACTTATTATTTGAATAAGCCCTTGTGTTTCAGGGCAGAAGATTCAGGTACCGCCGAAGCACCGGTAATTTACGCTGCATACCCGAACGAAAAGCCTGTAATTAGCGGAGGGAGGCCAATCACTGGCTGGGAAAAGAACGAAAAAGGCTGGTGGCAGACTCATCTGTACGAAGTCGAAAATAGCAATTGGAATTTCACGCAACTTTTCGTAAATAATCAGCGCCGCCACCGTCCGCGGCTTCCCCGAAGAGGCTATTTTTTCATTGCGGAGGAAGTGCCTGCCACCGAAAAGGCGTGTGGTAAAGGTTACAACCGATTCAAATTCAATAAAGGTGAACTTCACGGCGACTGGCACAACCTGACAGATGTCGAAGTGCTCTGCTTTCATATCTGGGAGATGTCCCGGATGCGTCTGGCGAGTGTGGAAGAAAAGGATGGTATAGCTACATTCACAGGATCTACATGCAGTACTGCGTATTACGCTGCTCTTTTTAAGGGCAATCGGTTTATGATTGAGAATGTGCGCGAGGCTTTGGAATATCCCGGCCAGTGGTATCTGGACCGAACAAGTGGAAATCTGACTTATATTTCAATGCCGGAAGAAAATATCGAGCATACCGAAGTGATTGCTCCATATCTAAAACAGCTGTTGTTATTGCAGGGCGAAGTAGAGCAATGTAAATGGGTGGAATATATTTGCTTTGAAGGACTGACTTTTGCGCACTCAAACTGGGTTACTCCCCAAAAAGGCTACTCATGTCCACAGGCTGAAGTATTACTCGATGCAGCCGTTTATGCTGAAGGTATGCGTCATTGCCGGTTTATCAACTGTACAATCACACATATAGGAGAGTATGCAGTTCAATTTGGCAGAGACTGTCAGCACAACCTGCTTGAAGGATGCGATCTTATAGACTTGGGTGCCGGCGGAATTAAGCTCGGACAGACATATGATGCAGATGATCTCTATAATGGAAAGGACCGGCAAGCATGCTCAAATCATCATATCGTTCGCGATTGCTTAATTTGCCAGGCAGGACGGATACATCCCGGTGGCGTTGGTATCTGGATCGGGCACTCCGGCTATAACCGGATAGAACATAACGAAATTACGGATTTATATTATTCTGGCATTTCAGTTGGATGGGTATGGGGTTACCAGCCGAGCCAGACCCACCACAATATTCTTAAATATAATCATATTTATAATATTGGGCAGAATGTTCTTAGCGACATGGGAGCGTTTTACATGTTAGGTATATCGCCTGGCACGATTATACGCGGCAACCATATTCACGATGTGAATGCCTTTGATTACGGCGGCTGGGGAATCTATTTCGACCAGGGTGCTTCCGGTATTGAAGCATCTGAGAATGTCTGCTACCGGTGTAATGGACAGGGATTCCACCAGCATTTCGGACGAGAGAATCTTGTCAGGAACAACATTTTCGCCTTTGGTGGAAAATCTCAAATCGAACGCACTAAGTTAGAAAAACATTGTTCGTTCACCTTCAAGCAAAACATCGTTTATTGGAAGGGACGAGTGCCTTTGCTCGGAGATAACATAATCCGTCAGGAGGACCCATCAGCGGGGATAGTAATGGAGTGTAATATTTATTTCAATTGCAGCGGCTTACCTATTCTATTTAAAGACGAAACAATCGATCAATGGCGACTGAGAGGCTGTGATAAACATTCCGTTATTGCGGATCCGCTTTTTGTTGACCCGGAAAACGGGGATTTCAACCTCAAACCGGGCTCTCCTGCTAAAAAGATAGGATTTAAATCCATAGATCTCAGCAAGACAGGCTTGCTTACACAAAGGTCAGGTTTCGCAGGTTCTCAGGCTGTTCCTTCTTTTCCGATTGACCTGAGAGCTGATAAGGTTAAAGATCTGACGAACAAAAAATTTAACGCAGCTGGGATAGAAAAAGATTAAAAGATTTTAAAAATTCTAAATTCTAAACTACAAATCCAAATAAATTCCAAAATCCTAAAAAAAGTAATTGCTACTCTATATCAAATACGCTAAAATAATTTGAATTATAGAATGTTTTAATTCTGTCGCACTAGATGGGGAGATAGCGGTGCCCTGATTCCTGAGGTAAACTCGGGATGACCTGCAATCCGCTACAGCAGGATTGAATTCCTTCTTGAGGTCAATGTGTCTTTTGGAAGGGTGTTGGATAAGTGGCGATGAAGGCTGGATCCCATGCGGCAAAAGTTTGCAAACCCCGTTAGGCCTGGAAGGGAGCAGCGGTAAGTAAATATTTTTGGGTGTTATGGGAATATCTGGCTGGAGCTGGCTGTTGAATAACTAGCTAAAAGGCAGGATCAAAGGATGGTGTGCGGCAGAGGTTATCTGTAGTAAGGAGGTTTTTTCGTGTCATATTTGGTACTTGCAAGAAAATGGAGACCTAAAAAGTTTTCTGAACTTGTTGGGCAGGAACATGTAACTAGAACGCTAGCAAATGCTGTAACATCAGGGCATCTGGCACATGCTTATATCTTCAGTGGGCCAAGAGGTATTGGCAAAACCTCTACAGCAAGAATACTTGCTAAAGTACTCAATTGTCCGCAAGTAAAAGATGCAGTGCCTTGTAATAAATGCAACCTATGTCTCGAAATTGCGGAAGGAAATAATATTGATGTTCTTGAAATAGATGGCGCATCTAATAGAGGAATTGATGAGATTAGAAATTTACGTGATAATGTCAGATATACGCCCTCTCAGGGGAAGTATAAGGTTTATATAATAGATGAAGTTCATATGCTCACAACAGAAGCATTTAATGCATTACTCAAGACATTGGAAGAGCCATCAGAACATGTTAAATTTATATTTGCAACAACAGAGCCTCATAAGATTCCTTTAACTATTCTGTCTCGCTGTCAGCACTTCTCATTTAAAAGAATACAAACACAAGACTTAGTAAAACATTTAAAACATATGATTAAAGCTGAGAAAATCAAAGTAACCGATGAAGCTCTCTTTTTAATAGCAAAAAACGCAGATGGCAGTATACGGGATGCTCAAAGTGTACTGGATCAATTGATTTCCTTCTCTCCAGATAAGGAAATTACTGTAAATACGGTAAACAGTCTTTTGGGCTTAGTCAGCCAGGATATATATTTTCAGTTTGCTGAGAATATATTGCACAAAGATATTGTTAAACTATTAGTACTGGTTGATAAATTAGTAAACGAAGGAAGAGACATAGGACAGGTGGCAAATGGGCTCATTAACTATTTTCGGAACCTGTTTTTCATTAGTCTTGGAGAGCATGGAGAAAACCTAGTAGATGTCTCTCAGGATACGAAAGAGACATTAGTTCTCCAGGTAAAACAGTTTCGAAAAGCCCGGTTGTGGCAGATACTTGAGATGATTTCTTCTCTTGAAAAAAACATAAGAACAACAAGAACCCCTAGAGCCTTTCTTGAAATTGCGATGATTAAGATAGTAAATACTATGTCTCCTGTTATGCTGGGGGAAATTGTAGAAAAGTTAGGAGAATTGGAAAAAAAATTAGAAAAAGGAACTAATTACTCTGTCGCAGAGCCGGACACAAATACAGAACCAGTTTCCAGTTCCATTCGGCAGCAGAAAACAGTTCAAGCAAAACCAGTTCAACAGGATTTAACCATAGATATTGTGAAGCAAAAGTGGCCAGAAATAATCTCAACATTAAAAAAACAAAAAATGATATTGGGAGTCTTTTTATCAGAAGGAGCTCCTATAAACCTGGAAATGAGTACATTAGAAATTGGATTTGGACCAAACGCCAGGTTGTTTTTGGAAAAGGTTGAAGCTGAGAGAAAATTTGTTGAAGAGGCATTATTAGAGGTATTGGGACATAGTATAACAGTAAGATGTGTCCCCATGGAAAAGGACAACCATACGTCTAAAAACAACGAGGAAAAGCAGCAAGCTGAAGAGCAGAATGGAAAATTGCTAAACAATCCCGCAGTTAAAACTGTAATGAAAAAGTTTGAAGCTAAAGTTGTTAAAATTACTAAAAAAAAGATGGAGGGAGAAAATGGCAGGAATAGGTAAATTCCTTAAACAAGCACAGAGAATGCAGAAAGATATGGCTAAAATACAGGCGGAAATGGCAAATAAGACAGTAGAAGCCACTGCTGGCGGGGGAATGGTTACAGTAACAGCTAATGGAAATCAGGAAATAACTGGGATCAAAATTGAGAAGGAAGTAGTAGATCCAGACGATATAGAGATGCTTGAAAATCTTGTTATTGCAGCTATTAATGAAGGATTGCGTAAATCCAAAGAGATGGTTACAGGGGAAATGAGTAAATTAACAGGAGGTCTGAATATACCAGGCCTTACTATATAGGGGGGAGGATAGTGTATTACACAGAATCTCTTGACAAACTAGTTAAAGAATTAGGCAGGTTGCCTGGCATTGGTCCAAGAAGTGCTCAAAAGATGGCATTTCATCTGATGAAAATACCTAAAGAGGAAGCTAGGGAACTTGCGCAAGCTATTGTAGATATAAAGGAGAAAACAAGATACTGTTCTATATGTAATAATTTTTCAGAAGGAGAACACTGTCAGATTTGCACTAGTCCTGCGAGAGACAAAGAGATAATATGTGTCGTTGAAGAACCAAATGATGTAATTGCAATAGAAAAAATAGGAATATATAAAGGGACATATCACGTATTAATGGGCGCTATATCTCCGCTTGACGGAATAGGCCCTGATGACTTAAAAATAAAAGAACTGCTGAAAAGAATATCCTCAGGTATCAAGGAAGTTATATTAGCAACAAATTCTAATACAGAAGGTGAGGCTACAGCAATGTATCTTGGTAAGATAATAAAGCCATTAGGGGTCAAAGTAACCAGAATTGCCAGAGGTATCCCTGTTGGTGGAAATATTGAGTATACAGATCAGGCGACATTAGCTAAAGCTATGGAAAAACGGGGGGAATTATAATGACACTTAATGCTCTGGATCTTATCATAGTTTTGATTCTAGGAATAGTAACTGTATGGAGTGGAGTTAAAGGTTTTTTCAAAACTATTATAAATTTGGCCGCTATTATTATTGGGTATATTATTGCCAGCCGCTTTTATGTGTTTTTAGTTGAATTATTCAGAGAAAAGATGGGTGATTCAGTATTTATAAAAGGGTTATGCTTTATAGTGCTTTTTGTTATTAGCGCTGGAGCTATTCTAGTATTAGGACATTTCTGTAATAAGTTGGTAAAAAAATCTCCTTTAAGGGCACTTGACCATGTAGGAGGAGCATTATTTGGCTTTATTAAAGGCGCATGCATTGTAGGCGTGTTGCTTGTTTTCTTAGTGGTTCTGCTGCCTAAGGATAGTAAATTCACAGGAGAGTCTCGTATATTTCCAAAGGCAAAGACAGTATTTTTAGCTATGAAATCTCTCCTGCCGAAATCCCTCAAACAAAAGACAACTCAGAAATACGAGGAGTTTAAGAATTATTGGAAACAGACAAAAGAAAATATATCCTTTTTATAATTTCCAGACTGATAAAAGAATATTCTAGCCCAAAGACTACGCTGTATTACAGAACTCCGCTTCAACTCCTTGTATCAACAATACTCTCTGCGCAATGTACGGATGAAAGGGTAAATAAAGTAACAAAAAAATTATTTAAAAAGTATAAGTCTGTAAAGGATTATGCTAATGCAGAACTTTCTGAATTAGAAAAAGATATAAGACAAACAGGCTTCTTCAGGAATAAGGCTAGGAATATAAAAAATGCCTCTAAGATGCTTATAGAAAAATTTGACGAACAGGTTCCAAACACAATGAAAGAGATACTGCTTCTTCCTGGAGTTGCAAGAAAAACAGCAAATGTAGTGCTAACAAGCGCATATGGAGTAGTTGAAGGCATTGTAGTTGATACTCATGTGAAAAGGTTATCGCAGAGATTGGGTTTAACAAAGAATGATAATCCTGAAAAGATAGAAAAAGACCTTATGAACATCGTCCCAAAAGATAAATGGGGCGAGTTCTCATTTTTGCTCATATCTCATGGGAGAAAAATATGTCAGGCAAGAAAACCCATCTGTAATAAATGTATTCTCAATGACCTGTGCCCGTCAAGAGCTGAATAAAATAAATCTTGTATATACAAAAGTATTGCGTTATAATTGATTCGGAATGAGAGAAATTAAATGGAGTCCGTTAAAGAATGAAGAAAAATATTGAGTTAACAAGACAGGAAAAAGAAATAGAAGATGCTTTAATGGCTGGAGAATTTGTTAATGTTGAGAGTAAGGAATTAGAAGAAATATCTCAAGCAATTGCAAGACGGAAAAAGGATGCGGTATTGAACATTCGTGTTAATAGTCAGGATATAATAAGTATAAAACAAAAAGCAAAAAAACTTGGAATAAAATATCAGACTTTTATTTCTGAAGTTTTGCACAAAGTAGCACTTTGAAAAAGCTGACTTTTATGTACAGTAATATTCAAAATAAAGAGTATTTTAAGATAGTTGTTAGGGGTTGATATAGTGGCAGAACAAAAAGCAATCGACAAATACAGAGAAGAGTTTAAGAATTCTTCAGATGATGACTTAATAAATGCCATGCACTCATGGGTTCCAAGTTGCGCCCAACATATAGCTGCCGTACAAGAGCTGGAATCAAGAGGCAGCAGTAGAACTATTGAACAGTTAAGCACAGAAAAAAGCACAAACTTATTCACTAAAATCATTTTTGTGCTTACTGTCATAATACTTGTTCTAACATTTCTTCAATTTATTCGCGGGAGAAATCAACTCCATTCTTCTGATACTGTTCCTGTTTATACGCCAGGCAGAGTAAGCAATACCAATACAACAAATAATAATAGTAATGTTACAAAATAGGTTTTTACCCCTAACAAATCGCTACAGCGAACGCGGTAACCCGCGTCGCTAAACTTGGGTGTTAGACTTGGAGATAAGACATGATTGATGCACTTCCATGGACTGTGGTCATACCATACTGCTTCTTCTCGATGTTCATTTTCTACCAGCAACTCCATACGAAGCGCTTCCGGGGCGCAAGCCAAGTCTTCCTCTCCTTCTTGATCCTCACTGGGTTCATTGGCATGATCACAGGCCTCGTTTTCCTCGTGTACTACGGATTCAAGGTGGTCTGGTGGGCGCCACTTGCACTCTTCGGACTTGGTCTGGTCTTTCAATTTATCAGCAACATGATCGAAGGACTGATCGGTGCGTTCGCCCTCAGCATGCTAGGCTTCATTTGTTGGCCGGTATGTGCATTTCTGATGTTTACTTCCGTGCCAGATGTCAACACCCGATACCACGAGAAGGAAACGATTGCCGACTTCGTCGCAACCATAGAGTCAGCCAACCTTGCTTCACGCGTTGTCAACCGAGGCTCTGCATTCTCTGTTATGAGCGAGTCAGACGTAGATGAATTGATGCGGCACTATCGTGTTGCTCTTGCCCACGCTGAGGAAGTCGATATCGACTTCCTCAACCAGAAGTACGACGGATGGGGAGACCATTTTGAGAATGAATTTCTTGCAGGTCTCCGCCTTGTTGTTGAAGGCAACGGCAAGGCGGATGCAACCATCTCTCTTGCGGGACAGAAGTTGATAGATTCGTGGGGAGACTGGTTCAACCAGAATATGAATGAAATTCGAAAACTGAAATAGCCCAACAAGATACATCTACACGTACTTTGAAAAGCCGCGTTTCGCATGTCTTTCCAAAGACGGTTATGCACGACGTTATACAAGAAAAATTAATAAGAAATTAAAGAATAATCAACATTGTAGGGGCGATTCTATGTAATCGCCCGATTAATAATAAAAATCATACAATAAAGGGCGAAAACACGGTTTCGCCCCTACGGCTTGTAAGATAAATAAACCTCTGGTATAATCAAAAATACTCAAATAAGTAAAGGGAGGCGATGGTATGAAAAATCTAAACATTGATGTTTTAAATAACGTTTGCGAAGAAGTTAAAAGCAGTATTGTTCCTTTTTGTGAGAAACTGGTTGAGATACACTCAGATAATATAAGAGCAATAATTCTCTATGGGAGTGCAACAGGCAAAGAGTTTGTGCCCAAAAAATCTAATATAAACATAATGATAGTCTTTAATAGTCTCGGATTGAATGAGCTTAAAAAAAGTTTAAAACTTGTTGCGAAAAGCAGAAAAAAAAGAATAACTGCTCCGCTTTTCCTAACTATGCGTCATATTGAAACTTCAACAGATGTTTTCCCAATAGAATTTCTTGAAATGAAGGAAAACCATCTTCTTGTTTATGGAGAGGACATTCTGGAGGGTCTTAAAATAAATCAGGAAAATATCAGGCTGCAGTGCGAATCCCAGATAAAGGGTAAACTGATACGCTTAAGACAGTCATATCTTGAGATTGGCCTGAAGCGAAAGGGAATAGAGACGCTTATGATAGATTCTCTGACCTCATTATTTCCAATATTCAGGAACATACTTCGTCTTAAAGGAGAAACTCTGCCAACTGCAAAAGAAGATGTAATTAAGCTTATGAAAAACAAGTTCAATATAAATGACCAGATATTTCTTAATATCTTAAGAGATAAAAAGGGTGACGAAAAAATTGGTGAGCAACCTGCTGAGCAAGCATTTGAAACGTATCTGGAAGAAATAAGAAAACTTGCATTGATAGTGGATGAACTAAAATGAGAACCGTTAACTCAAAGGGTAGCAAACTTGCGAAATTCTCAAAGGACGCTTGGCTTAATAGATTCATCAGAGTTTTAGCCTCGCTCTATTTTATTTTGACAGGCAACCTATATCTTAATTCACAGCTTTTCAAATGGCGCAAAATAAAAAAGCCTTTTTCAAATTCCCCAACTTTACTATCCACATTGTTTTGTATTTTTCTTTTATTCCATGGGAACATTGTAATCGGAGCAGATAGATATCCTAATTACACCGGCTATGTAAATGACTTCGCCAATGTTCTGAGCAGTAGTGAGAAGGGCATAATAACTAATTTAATTACTGAACTTGAGAAGAAAACATCTGCGGAAATAGCAATTGTAACAGTCCCGAACATTGAAGGCTCTGAGATCAATATTTATAAGAACGGTCTTTTTGAAAAGTGGAAGATAGGTAAAAAGGGGAAGGATAACGGGATATTAATTGTTCTTGCAATGAAGGAGAGAAAGGTCGGTATAGAGGTTGGCTATGGATTGGAGGGAGTTTTGCCTGATGGACTTTGCGGAGAGATTATTCGCACTCAAATGGTGCCAAACTTTAAAGCAGGTCAGTTTGGAAAGGGGCTTGTAAGCGCTGTTGCTACAATATCAAATCTTGTTGCCAAGGAATATAATGTTAAGCTATCAGGGCTGAATTCCTTGCCAAAAACTGCGTATGTAGTGCGAAAGCGTTCAGCTTCCAGCTCCATGGTAAGCATAATCTTCGCACTGTTATTCTTAATGCTTATCTTAGGTTCAAGGACAGGTCTTCTTGGAGTATTGCTTTTTGGATCAATGGCTGGCAGAGGTGGCTATTGGGGAGGAGGTGGTTCTGGCGGTTTTGGTGGAGGTTTTGGCGGGTTTGGAGGCGGCATGTCCGGCGGCGGAGGCGCAAGCGGAAGCTGGTAAATTGCAGTCAAAGACTGCTAAAAAAAGGAGGGATGTATGAAAAAAGGATGTTTGGTAGGCATAGTAATTGTTGTTGTAATTATTGGGTTTATAGGCTTTTTCATTGGTGGGCTCAATAAGGTTGTAAGAATGGATGAGAATGTTAAAGCTGCCTGGGCACAGGTTGAAAACCAGTTGCAGAGAAGAAATGATCTAATACCTAATCTGGTAAACACAGTTAAAGGGTATGCAAAGCACGAAAAAGAAATTTTCACTTATGTTGCTGATGCCAGAGGAAAGCTTGCAGGAACTATTAAAGGAAATAAATCAATCAAAGAAAAAATTCAAGCGGCAGGAGAGCTAAATACGGCTATTTCTCGTCTGTTAATGATTGTGGAAAGGTATCCTGACCTTAAGGCAAATGAGAGCTTTGCGAGACTCATGGACGAGCTTTCAGGAACAGAAAACAGAATTGCTGTTGAGAGAATGAGATATAATAGAGGTGTTCAGGAATTTAATGCGCATATTCGTATGATACCGGGCAGCTTTTTCGCACGGTTAAAAGGGCTTAGCAAAGCTGAATACTTCGAGGTAGAAGAAAAAGCAAAAGAAGTACCGGTAGTAAAATTTTAATGTCTACTTCTGATATCAGGCTGATTTCTAATAATGATAGCGTACTTGTTATTGTTGATATACAGGAAAGACTTGTTCCTAAGATATCTGACAAGCGCACTGTTATTGACAATACTGTTACATTGATAAAATCTGCCGGAATACTTGACATTCCGATTACAGTAACTGAACAATATCCTAAGGGGTTAGGTCCGACAATTCCTGAAATAAAAGATTTAATAGTTCCATGGCAGCCAATAGAGAAGATATGTTTCAGCTGTTTTGGCAACAGTAATTTTTCAGAAAAGCTGGAAGGACTGGGAAGGAACAATTTAATATTATGCGGAATAGAATCTCACATTTGCATAATGCAAACGGCACTAGACGGACTAAAATCAAACTATTCCGTGTTCTTTGTTAAGGATGCCATATCATCCAGAACTAAAAATAATAGAGAAACTGGTTTTGAAAGAATGGCTCAGGCTGGTGCAATTCCCGTTTCTACAGAGATGGTAGTGTTTGAGTTATTAAGAGAAGCAGGTACGGACAAATTTAAACAAATAGTAAGCTTGATAAAGTAGTGGCTTTGCGTTGACATGCTAGACATATATATATAGAATAAAACTCTCAAAATATTAAGAGGTTGAATATGATAAAAGTAGCAATTGTTGGTGCAACTGGCTATACAGGTGTAGAGCTTATACGAATCCTCCTGAATCATCCTGATGTGAAAATTACATCCTTGACGAGAAAAGGAGAATCTCTATCAAATATTAGTGAAGCATTCCCTCATATGTATAATCAGATAACGTTGCCATGTAATACCCTAAAAAACCCGGAACAGGTTGCAGAAAAGGCTGATGTCATTTTTATGGCGCTTCCACACTGTTCTGGCTTAGACCTGACTGACCAATTTCTGAAGCTAGGGAAAACTGTTATTAATTTGAGTGCGGATTTTCGCCTTAAAGATGCTGACATATATGAAAAATGGTATGGAACTAAGCATACCCATCCGGAACTGCTCAAGGAAGCAGTATACGGACTTCCTGAGATCTATAAAACTAATATTGCGAAGGCAAAGCTTATAGCTAATCCGGGCTGTTTCCCAACGGGTGCAATCCTTGCTCTTAAGCCGCTTACTTCAGGCGAACTGGTAAAAACAAACTCTATTATTGTAGATTCAAAGACAGGCCTCTCTGGAGCAGGAAGAGGATTGAGCTTGAAAAGTCTATTTTCAGAGGTAAATGAAAACATCACTCCTTATAATATAAATACGCATAGACACCTGCCAGAGATGATTCAGGAACTTACAGGGAATAAAGCAAAGACTACACAAATTACTTTTACCCCACACTTGATTCCTGTAACACGCGGTATTTTGAGCACAACTTATGTTTCTGTACAGGAGAATAAGGCTCTTGCTAATGTGGTTGATATATATAAAGATTTCTATAAAGAAAGCCCTTTTATTCGGATATTACCTGAAGGCACAGCTCCTCAGACAAAACATGTTTATGGCTCAAATTACTGTGACATAGGTATCTTTCAAAACAAAGAGGCACATAAAATTATCATTATCTCTGCAATTGATAATCTGGTAAAGGGCGCCAGTGGACAGGCTGTGCAAAACATGAACATAGTATGCGGGCTTGAAGAAACCGCAGGTCTGAACTTCATACCAGTGTTTCCATAAAGGCAACTCAGTGAAGATAATAAAAGGCGGCATTACGGCTCCCCTAGGGTTTAAAGCGGCAGGGCTACATTGTGGAATAAAATCATCTAAAAAGGACCTTGCTCTTATATTTTCAGACAAATCTGCAGTAACTGCAGGTTTGTTTACAACAAATCAAATTAAATCTGCTCATGTTTTGCTTGATCTAGGGAAACTACATAGAAAAGAATCTCAGGCAATTATAATTAATAGCGGTAATGCCAACGCATGCAATGGTGCTACAGGAAGAGACAATGCTTTAGAAATGTCTGAATACACTGCAAAATACCTGGATATAGATAAGCAAGGTGTACTTGTAGCATCTACTGGTATAATTGGGGTGCCTCTCCCTATGAATAAAATTAAAAAAGGCATTAAAGATATCTCTAATAAACTCGTCATAGACGGCTCTAAAGATGCTGCTGAAGCTATTCTTACAACTGATACCACTATAAAAGAAGTGGCTGTAGATACAGGGATTAAAGGCAGAACAAAGGACAATATAAAAATCGGTGCAATTGCCAAGGGCTCAGGAATGATTGCTCCTAATATGGCTACATTGCTCGCATTCATAACAACAGATGCCTGCATAGAATATGAAGAATTGTTTGCGTCTTTGAGAGAATGCGTGAACACTACATTTAATATGCTGAGTATAGATGGAGATATGAGCCCTAATGACACAGTTATCATTATGGCAAATGGCACCTCAAGAAATAAAAGAATTAAATTCAATACACCTGAATATAAGAAATTTACTGATGCACTGAATTATGTATGCACATATCTTACAAAAAAGGTTGCTGCTGATGGTGAAGGAGCAACAAAACTAGTTGAAGTACAGATTAAAGGCGCAAGAAGCGTAAAGGATGCCAGACGCGCAGCTAAAGCAGTAGCTAATTCCAATTTGGTAAAAACAGCCATTAACGGATGCGACCCCAACTGGGGAAGAATCCTCTCCAGTTTAGGTGCGGCACGCATAAAGATTAAGCCCGGGCAAATTGATATTGCAATTAACTCTGAACCAATAGTTCACAATAGTATAAGCACAAACTTCTCTCAAGAAAAAGTGCATAAGATATTGAAAGAAAAAGAAATTATAATAGCAATCAATTTAAACGTTGGCGGTCACAGTTCAACCGCGTATACTTGTGACATATCAGAAAAATATGTAAAAATAAATGCGCATTACCACACATGAGGAATTGAATTAATTATGGAAAAACTGATTGAAAAAGCAAAGGTGCTCATAGAAGCATTGCCATATATCAAAAAGTTCCACGGAAAAAAAGTAGTGATAAAATATGGCGGAAGCGCAATGGAGCATGAAGAGATCAAAAAAGCCATTATGCAGGATATTGTGTTTATGAAGTATGTTGGAATGAACCCGATTATTATTCACGGCGGTGGAAATGCTATAACTGAAGCACTTAAGAAAACTGGAAAGAAATCTCAATTTGTGGATGGATTGCGTGTTACTGATAAAGAAACAATTCGAGTTGTAGAGCAAGTGCTTGTTGAGGGGGTAAATAAGGAAATTGTTTCTCTGATTAATGAATTAGGAGGTAATGCTCTTGGCATTAATGGAAAATCTGAATCTCTTATTATGGCAACTAAACTTGAAGGAAATATGGATCTGGGATTTGTAGGGCAAATTATCAAAATACAGCCGGAAAAATTGAATGAGCTCTGTAATCATGGCATTATTCCTGTAATAGCGCCTCTTGGACTTGGAGAAAATGGAGAAACCTACAATATAAATGCTGATACTGCTGCATCAGAAATTGCAGCAACACTCAGAGCTGAAAAACTGGTTTTATTAACTGATGTTCCTGGCATATTAAAGGATAAATCTGATGTGGAATCAATAATGTCTACACTTAAGGTATCTGAAATCAAGGTTCTTAAAAAGAGAGGTGTAATTACAGGAGGCATGATACCAAAAATACATGCATGCGAGAAAGCACTGAACGCAGGTGTTAAAAAATCGCACATCATTGACGGAAGAATCCTGCATTCTTTATTATTGGAAATATTTACTGATAAAGGCATAGGAACAGAGCTTATAAAAAATTAATTTTCAATTTTAAATTATGGATACTGCTGAAATTATAAAGTTAAGTAAAAGATACATAATGAACACATATGGTGAGCGTTCCATTGCACTTGTAAAAGGGAAAGGGATGTATGTCTGGGATGCTGACGGGAAAAAGTATCTGGACTTTCTTTCGGGGATTGCAGTTAATGCATTAGGACATTGCCATCCTGAAATTGTGGAAGCTATTAAAAAACAAGTTTCCACATTGATTCATGTATCAAATCTCTATCATATTGCTCAACAGGCAGAACTTGCAGAATTGCTCATTAAACACTCTTTTAAGGGCAAGTGCTTCTTCTGTAATAGCGGAGCAGAAGCAAATGAAGCTGCTATAAAGCTTGCAAGAAAATCAACAAAACCAGACAAATTCGAAATAATTACAATGACTGGATCCTTTCACGGAAGAACTTTAGCAACTATTACAGCAACAGATAATGCAAAGTATCAGAAAGGTATTGGGCCCCTGCCAGGTGGATTTAAACGTGCTGTCTTTAATGATATAGGAAGCATTAAGAAATGTATTAGCGATAAAACCTGTGCGATTATGATTGAGCCTGTTCAGGGAGAGAGTGGTATTCATATAGCAAAAAAAGATTTTATAACTGCGTTGAGAAAACTCTGTAACAGGGAAAGAATTCTTTTAATATTTGATGAGATCCAATGTGGCCTTGGAAGAACAGGAAAACTATTCGCTTATGAGCGCCATAATGTAGAACCGGATATGATAACACTGGCAAAGAGTTTAGGAAGCGGACTACCTATTGGAGCATTGATTGCCAAAGACAAAATTACTTCAGGCTTTGGGCCAGGAGATCATGCATCAACATTTGGCGGCAATCCGCTTTGCTGCGTTGCTGCATTAACAACACTAAAAATAATATTTAAAAATAATTTACCACAACATGCTAGAAAAATGGGGGATTATTTTAAGAGCAAACTTGAAGCGCTCAAAAAGAAATATTCATTTATCAGGGAAGTTCGTGGTATTGGTTTAATGATTGGAGTAGAGTTGGACTTTGAATGTAAGGAAATTGTTGAAAAATGCCAAAAAGCAGGGCTTTTGATAAATTGCACTTCAGGTAATGTCCTGCGTTTTCTTCCTCCTCTTATTGTATCTGAAAAAGAGATTGATAAAGCTGTGAATATATTGGGACACATATTAGAAAATGTCATTGCGAACGAAGTGAAGCAATCTCGTCTCAGTTTTTAATTTGTCCATATCTTAACATTTTTAAGAACTTTAAAATGCTTATCTATAGTGAAAACTCTGCAATTATTCTTTCCGGCAATTGTTGCTATCAAACAGTCTGATATAGGCACCAAATAACCCTCTTTTCTTGCCGTATATGATTTATGTGCTGCTTCTTCCCAATCATCTATGCTTTCGGACAGAATTGGCAAGGTCACAAGGTGAACCCTTAAACTGTCAAAATCGCTTTGTGTTTTAGCTCCCTGCAGAACTTCCGCTATAATAATTCCTGTTGTAACCACGCAATGCTCCTCTAAAAGTTTTTTGAGGTCCACTGCAAGGTTAGAGTTTGGCTTTCTATAAGCCTCTATCCAAACCGAAGTATCCACAAGAATATCATTCCTTGAGTTCTGCATTCCTTAGCTCCTTCCAGTTGTCCTCTATTTTTACTTTACCAAAAAGATCTAAAAGTCCCTTTGTCCCCCTGTCTCTAACAAAGCTCTCTACAGCAATTACAATAGCCCTATTCGTGTTTTTTGCTTTTGTTAGAATCATAGTTTCCTTAACAATCTCGTCATCTATTCTTATTGTTGTTCTCATACTTATCCTCCTGTCTTAAAATATTGTCATCTACACTGTGTCACAAATATTGTCATTTGTCAAATTTTTTACGAGACGCGAAAAATTTTCTTAATAGTCATTGCCCGACTTGATCGGGCAATCCAGCGTTTGAAGACAATCTTAAAACTCTAGTAATTTTGATGGCTTTATTTTGAATGCTTTGGCAAGTTTTTCTATAGTTTCTATTTTGATATTTGGAGGATTTTTCCCTTCTATCTTTTGCAGATATTTGTAATCAATCTTTGCCAACTGGGCAAGCTCTTCTTGTGTATATTCACATTTTCTGCGAAGCTCTTTTATTTTTCTTCCTAATTTCAGAGTTATAGACAATTCCATAACTTATTATGTTATAGTTTTGTTTTTTTATTGACACCTAACTATTGCAAGGTGTATAGTGCTTACAAATGTGTAAATTAATAAAAAAGAAAGGAGAAGGAAAATGATTTATGAAACTGTTGGCTGTTCGGTTCGCAAAAGAAAATCTGTTGTAGCTTTTGGTCTTGTTGCTCTTGCTATGTTTCTCAACCCAACCGCACCAGCATTTGCCCAGAAATGCACTATTGCTATTGGTAAGATTGAATACAGGGCTGAATTAAGCGAAACGGATAAAGATCGACATGCATACGGTCGTAGGGAGCCCGCCGAAAATACCAAGGCGTTTATTGATATGCTAAGCACAGCCCTCTCGAAGACTCGAAAGTTTGATGTGATTGAACGTGATAGACTTGCAGCGATAATCAAGGAACAGGGATTGGGTGAGTCTGGTTTGCTGGACGAATCCACAGCTCATACATTAGGGGGATTAAAAGGTGTCGATTATCTGCTTCTCGGAGCAATTACGCAGTATGGTATTGATAAAAAAGCCATGGGATTTGGTGGGGTCGCGATGGGCGCAGAAACTGCTCGAATGTCGGTAGATATAAAGATTATAGAGGTTAAGTCTGGATCAGTTAAGATCGCGGATACAGTTGAAGAAACCCAAAAAGGAGGAAGAGCCCTAAAAGTAGAAGACAAAGTCGATATGGCTAGCGCAAGCGGGCAAGTACTCTCTGACGTAATGAGAAAAACATCAAACTCTGTTGTCAATGTGATTGTCTCGGCTATATACCCTATAAAGGTAATAAGCACAACAAAAGGGATTATGCTCAACTATGGTGAAGGTATCCTTATGGAAGGAGACGTTTTAGACGTCTTCTCTCAGGGAGAAAAAGTGACGGATCCAGATACTGGAGAAGTGCTTGGTTCGGAAGAAGAAAAGGTTGGAAGAATAAAAGTTATAAAAGCTCTAGCAAAATTCTCCAAAGCTCAAATCCTTGAAGGTGATGGAAAAATAGAAAAAGGCATGGTTTGCAGAAAGATCCGAGAAAAAGAATTGAAGCAAGAGAAGAAATCTAAACGGAAGCGAAAGAAACTTCATTTCTAACTTTGTGCTAACAAGAGACTAAACACTGACAAAGTAAAAAACATGTGTCACATTAATAGAAATTTAAAATTGTGAGGAGGGTATTATGGCAAAAATTTGTATTGAAATTGAAAAATGGTTAAGTTTAAAAGATCATCATGCATTTGCTCAGGTTATTGAGGCATTATATGATTTAAAAAAAGAAGGTGGATATGAAATTGTTCTAACGGTTGAAAACCAAGAAAAAAATATTGATGAAATTATCGACGAATATCATAGAAAGACGAACAAATAAGAAAATCACTCTCAGCCCTTGGCATGATACTACTTGCTGTTTGCTATCCTTCCAATAATCTCATTTATCTTATAATCTTCTCCCTTTACCAAAATATGAAATTAAAAAGTGAACAGCAACCTTTTCTCCAAATACCTCAACGACATTTGCCACAATCGTTGACAAAATTCTTGCTCTTACCAAATCTATAGATAACCGCCAGCTAAAGCAGGCGGTTGCGGTGGAGGGGACAACAGACTGCTTCATCTGTCTGGGGGAATAAGCAACTGTCGGAAAAAGCAAGTAAAAGCAGAAGAATGACAGAGGATTTTCAGGTTAAAGATAAAATTAACAAAAAATTTACAAATCTAATCCAGTATGTTATATAATTACAACAGAGAATAAAAAGAGTTGGGGTATTAAAGATGCTTGAAAAGTACTTTTCTGAATTTGCCGATTATCAGATAGCTCTGGATCGAATGAAAAACAAGGATGACGAGATAATTTCTTCAAAAGAAATGAGAGCAAAACTTGGCATAGAAAGTGTATAGATAGCAGAAAGGATATTTTTATATGAAAAAAGACTTGATATCAATAAAGGACTTATCAGAACAAGAGATTTATAAAATCTTCAACCTTGCAGCGCAATTAAAGAAAGAACAAAAGCAGGGTAAAAGCCATAATCATTTACTAGCTGGAAAGACCATAGCCATGCTCTTTGAAAAACCCTCTCTTAGAACAAGAATGACCTTTGAAGTGGGCATGTATCAGCTTGGAGGCCATACAGTTTATGAGCGCTTGATAGGAGAAAAGATAGGGGACAGAGAATCGGTTCAGGATGTAGCCAAAAATCTTGAGCGCTGGGTAGATGGCATTGTTGTGCGTACTTTTTCACATCAAAATGTCACTGATCTGGCAAAGTTTACAAATATTCCTGTAATTAATGCGCTTACTGACCTGTTGCATCCATGTCAGATACTTACTGATATGTTCACTATACTTGAGAAAAAAGGCAGATTAGATGGCATTAAAGTTGCTTATATAGGTGATGGGAATAATATCTGCAATTCATGGATATATGGTGCTGAGAAAACAGGTATAGTACTTAAAATCGCATGTCCAGAAGGATATGAGCCTTCCAAAGAGATGATAACTAAAGAGCTATTTATTACACACAACCCGGAAGATGCAGTCAAGGATTCTGATATTGTTTATACCGATGTGTGGGTAAGCATGGGGCAGGAATCAGAAAAAGCAGATAGAAAAATTATGTTTCAGGCATTTCAGATAAATAAAAAGCTTCTCTTAAATACAAACCACGATGTGTTAATTATGCACTGCCTGCCTGCACATAGAGGGGAAGAAATAACAGATGAAGTAATAGACAGTCCTAATGCAATTGTATTCGATGAAGCAGAAAACAGACTGCACATTCAGAAGGCTATCTTAAATCTCCTTTTGAGAGATGAATTGTAAATCTGTATTAAAATACTCGGTATTCTTGATAGTTGCAGGCATAATACTTTTGCTTGCAAAAACGTTAGCAGGTCCTATAAAGTGCGCACCAATAGTTCGTAAATTCGCTCAAAAATATAATATGGATCCAGCTCTCATAATGGCAGTTATAGAAACAGAGAGCAAGTTTAATGCCAAAGCAGTGTCTAAAGCTGGCGCAATAGGTTTAATGCAGATTATGCCAAAAACAGCGAAATCTCTATCACGTGAACTAAACATAAAAAAATACAATAAGAATTCTTTATATAACCCTGAAATTAATATCAGAATCGGTACATACTATTTGAAGAAATTATTGCAGGAATTTAATAATGATATTGACTTATCTCTGGGAGCTTATAATGGAGGGATAGGGAATATAAAAAAATGGCAAAAACAGAAAAAAGAAATTCCCTTTGAGGAGACCAGAACCTTTATTAAAAAAGTGAAATCTGCACGCATAAAATATAAGGTGCTCAGTAAATTACATTCTGCTTGCCAATACAAGAAACTTTGTGATAACATCAAAAACTGAAGTTGTAAAAACGCACATCTTTTGATCTCAGCTAAGGGTGCGCCTTTTCTAAGGCGTTTTGGCGGGAAACGATAAGGGTGGAGGGAAAAACCAAAAAAAGGAGAAAGGCATGTCAACTATTCCAGTCAAAGACCTCTTGGAGGCAGGTGCCCATTTTGGACACCAGACGCATAGATGGAATCCAAAAATGGAAGAATTTATTTTTGGGCAGAAAAGAGGTCTGCATATCATAAATCTTGAAAGAACTGTTCAAAAGATAGAGAAAGCATATGAATTCTTGGTGAATTTAGCTGCGCAGGGAAAATCCGTTTTATTTGTCGGTACAAAGAGGCAGGCTCAAATAGCTATTGTTGAGCAAGCGACAAGATGTGGAATGTATTATGTAAATCAACGATGGCTGGGGGGTACACTTACGAATTTTCAGACGATCCGTAAGAGTATAAGTCGATTGCTTGAAATTGAACAAATGGAGGAAAAAGGAGAATTTGACTCGCGACCTAAGAAAGAAGTTATCAGATTAAATAAAGAAAAAGATAAGCTTAATAAATATCTTAGGGGAATTAAGGCAATGACTGAATTTCCAGGTGCATTATTTATAGTGGACACACAAAAGGAAAAGATTGCTGTCCTGGAGGCAAATAAGTTAAGAATTCCTGTAGTTGCAATTGTTGATACGAATTGCGATCCTGATAGAATAGACTATTCTATTCCTGGTAATGATGATGCTGTTAAGTCAATCGCAATATTTACCACAAGAATGGCTGATGCGATTATTGAAGGGAAGAAGAAAATTCCTGAAGAGAAAAAGGAAAGAACAGATAAAAAAAAAGAGAAGGCAATAGGAAAAGAGGAAAAGGATATTTTTGAGGAGAAGACTAAAGAAAAGAAAGAAAAAGTGAAACAGGTTAAAAAAGAATCCAGCAAAGAACAAGAAAGTAGATTAGAAGAAAAAGCAAAGGACTCTGGAGAAAAAAAGGCAACTCAGACAGCTAAGAAAGAAACTGCTAAAAACAAGGATAATAAATAAAGGAGTTTTTCTATAATGGGAATAAGTGCAGATTTGGTTAAAAAATTAAGGGAAGCGACTGCTATAGGTATTATGGATTGCAAGGCGGCTTTGATAGAAGCAGGCGGGGATTTGGAAAAGGCTACGAATGTTCTGCGTAAAAAGGGGTTGGCAAGCGCAAAGAAAAGAACCGGACGCCAGGCCATGGAAGGCATTATTGCCTCCTACATACATCATGGAGATAAAATAGGTGTATTGGTAGAGATTAATTGCGAGACTGATTTTGTTGCTAGAACAGATGAATTTAAGGACCTAGCCAGGAATATAGCAATGCATGTTGCTGCAACAAATCCTTCTTATATTTCTAAGGAAGACGTGCCTTGTGATGTGATTGAAAAGGAAAGGGAGATATATGGGGAGCAAAGTAAAGGCAAGCCAGAACGTGCTATTGAAAAAATAGTTAATGGCAAACTAGAGAAATTCTTTTCGCAATTCTGTTTGTTACAGCAGACATTTATTAAAGATAGTAAAATGTCTGTTAGCGAATATATAGTGTCTAAAGTAGCCAAGCTGGGAGAAAACATCAAGGTTCGTAGATTTACTCGATATCAACTTGGAGGATAACCTGTTTTATGAAAAAGCCTGTATATAAACGGATTTTACTCAAATTAAGTGGAGAAGCTCTCAAAGGCAAAAGAGAATTTGGTATAGATTTTGAAGAAACAGCTCTTATTGCAGAACAAATTAATGAGATACAGGCCCTTGGTGTAGAAATTGCCGTTGTGATAGGAGGGGGGAATATATTTAGAGGGGTGCCAGCAAGTAAGAATGGAATAGATAGAGTTACTGCTGATTATATGGGAATGATCGCCACTATGATTAATGCATTAGCACTTCAAGGAGCGTTAGAGAATATGGGAGTAGTTACCAGAGTACAAACTGCAATAGAAATGCAGAAACTGGCAGAGCCATATATAAGAAGGAAGGCTGTCAGGCACTTAGAGAAGGGAAGAGTTGTGATTTTCGCAGGGGGGACAGGAAATCCGTATTTCAGCACTGATACTGCAGCTGCCCTGCGTGCAGTAGAAATAGAAGCTGAAATAGTACTTAAGGCAACAAAAGTTGATGGAGTGTACAGTTCAGATCCCCTAACTAATAAGAAAGCAAAACGATTTAGTTCAATTAACTATATTGAAGTAATAACAAAGAGGCTTAAAGTTATGGATAGTACTGCTATTTCTCTTTGTATGGATAATAATCTGCCAATTGTTGTCTTTAATATGGCTCAAAAGGGGAATATTAGAAAAGTTATAATGGGAGAGAATATAGGAACTTTTGTAAAGGAGGCAAAATAGAATGCTAAAGCAAATTATTTCGCAAGCTGAAGACAAAATGAAAAAATCTATTGAGGCAGTAAAGGTGGAACTGGCTACAATACGAACTGGAAGAGCATCCGCTTCCTTAGTGGAACATATTATGGTTGACTGTTATGGCTCGCCAGCGCCGCTCAATCAGGTAGCAGGTATTTCTGTTCCAGAGACTCAGCTTATTATTGTCCAGCCGTGGGATAAAAACATAATATCTGATGTAGAAAAAGCAATAATAAAGGCTAATATTGGACTGACACCTATAAATGACGGCAAAGTGTTGCGTATACCTGTTCCATCTCCTACTGAGGAAAGAAGAAAAGAGCTCATAAAGATTGTAAAGAAGATAGGTGAAGAAGGAAAGATCTCTATAAGAGGAATACGACGGGATACTATTGCAGAAATTAAAAACCTACAAAAGAATGGACAGGTGCCTGAAGACGATGCTTTTAGAGATGAAGAACATATTCAGAAAATCACAGATCAGCACATTGGTCAGATTGATGAAGTTGTAGGCAACAAGGAAAAGGCGTTGATGGCGATTTGAAAAATCTATTCACAACATGAAGAAATTCTCAACACTTTTCTTAATCTTTTCACTGATTTTTACCTATCGTAACCTTGAGCATACCTGGCTTATGAATACGATAATTTAAACAGATTAATTAAGATAACACTAAAAAGAGGAGGACTAAGACATGGCTCATAAAATCTCAGATGAATGTGTTGGTTGCGGCACGTGTGTTGATGAGTGTGAAGCAGAAGCTATTGAAGAAAATGATGACAAATACTACATTGTTGCTGAGAAATGCACAGAATGCGGTAAATGTGTGGAAGTATGCCCTGTAGAAGCAATAGCTAAGGAAGACAGTAACAAGTGAGCTGTGATGAGTAAAAAAGAAGAGCTGTTGTCAAAATTAGACCATAAGAAGCTTCCTCAACATATTGCTATTATAATGGATGGGAATGGCAGATGGGCAAAGAAGCGCAATTTACCAAGATCTGCAGGACACCTAGCAGGGGTAAAAACTGTTAGGCGCATTGTTGAAACTTCCTCAAACATTGGTATAAAATTTCTGACCATGTATGCATTTTCCACTGAAAACTGGAAACGTACAAAAAATGAAGTTAGTACAATTATGTCCTTATTTAAGATATATCTCAAAAAAGAAATATCAACCTTTAACAAGAATGATGTAAGGCTTAATGTAATTGGAAATACAGGAGAATTGTCAGATGATATTCAGAAAGCTCTGGATGATGCGCTAAAGAAGACATCTGTAAATAAAGGCTTAACGTTTACTTTAGCTATCAATTATGGCAGCAGGCAAGAGATTACGAATGCAGTAAAAAACATTGTAAATGATGTTGAAAAAGGTATTATAACGAGATATATAAATGAGAATATAATTACTAAATATTTATATACCTCTGATTTACCGGACCCGGATCTTTTAATCAGAACAAGCGGAGAAATGAGGATTAGCAATTTTTTGCTCTGGCAATTATCATACGCTGAGATTTGGGTCACAGATACATATTGGCCGGATTTTGAGCAAACAGAGTATATAAAAGCGATTTTGGATTATCAAAATAGACAAAGGCGGTTTGGGAAACATAACGGATAAAATAGTAGCTATGTTACGCAGTCGAATAGCAGTTGCTGTATTTTGCATCCCTATTTTTCTTCTTTTGGCATACAATGGAGGAATAGCATTTACATTGTTTACTGCGACTGTGTCTGTATTTGCATTTTTAGAATTTACTAATCTAATTAAACACATAAAAAAGGATATTCCTAAACTTATTGGGTCTCTAGGTTGTGTATGTATGGTGTTTTCGTTTTATGGAGGAGAACAAATATTAGCTGGCATAATTTTATTTGTTGTGTTTCTCATTGTACTGACGTTCCAGCTCCTCAAGAATGACATAGCAGGCTCAATAATTACTACAGGAATAACGAGTTTTGGAGTAATATATACAGGATGGTTCCTAGCGCATCTTGTTGCTCTTAGAAATTTGCCGTCAGGAAGAGCATATATTTTTACAATGCTGGCTGTTACATGGCTTACAGATTCAGGGGCATATGCAGTTGGAACGTTGTTCGGCAAACATAAATTGCCTCTGAAGGCAAGTCCAAACAAATCTTATGAAGGATTAATAGGAGCTTGTATTGGAAGTTTTATTGGAGTTATTATTGCGAAACTAATGTTTATGAAAACACTTACTGTAATTCATATGATTGCGCTTGCAATAGTAATGTTCCTGGCTGGTCAGCTGGGGGATCTATCTGAATCATTGATGAAGCGTGATGCAAAAGTAAAGGATACTGATTGTAGCATCCCGGGCCATGGCGGGGTTCTGGACAGGTTTGACAGCCTGTTATTTACAGCACCAGCAATGTACTACTATATAAAACTTTTTTTATAAATGGACTATATTAAAGAATGAAGAAGATGCCTGTAGATAAACTGCCTCCGCAGAATATAGACGCAGAGATATCTGTGCTGGGAGCTATGCTGATTGAAAAAGAAGCTATTGGAAAGACACTTGAAATATTAAATAGCAAGGATTTTTATAAAGACGCTCATAAGAAAATATTCTCTGCAATAGTATCTTTGTATGATAAAGACGAAGCTGTGGATTTAGTCACACTAACTGAACACCTGACAAAGGGAAAAGAATTAAAGGATGCTGGAGGACCAAGCTATATATCAGGATTAGTCAGTAGCGTAGCAACAGCTGCTAATGTTGAGCATCATGCGCGAATTGTAAAGCAGAAGGCAACGCTCAGAAATTTAATCAATGTATCTACCCAAATTATTACAAAGAGCTATGAAGGAGATGAAGAGGTTGATGTAATATTAGACAGTGCAGAGAAACTTATTTTTGATGTAAGCCAGCAGAAAATGAAAGGGGAATTTGTTGCAGTAAAGTCTATATTAAAGGATACATTCCAGACTATAGAGAATATAATTGATAAAAAAATTCATGTAACAGGTATTCGTACAGGGTTTGACGAGCTTGATGACAGAACGGCAGGGCTGCAGAATTCAGACCTTATTATTGTTGCGGGCAGACCCAGCATGGGTAAAACAAGTTTTGCTCTCTCTCTTGCCCATCATATTGGAGTTGAAGAAAAAATACCTATTGGCATATTGAGCTTGGAAATGTCTAAAGAGCAGCTTGTACAACGCATGTTGTGCTCAGAAGCCAGAGTTGATATGCACAAAATGAGAACAGGTTATCTTGGAGAAAAGGACTGGCCAAAGCTTACTAATGCTGCTGGGAGATTGTCTGAATCGCCAATTTATATTGACGATAGTTCTAATCTTTCCGGGCTGGAAGTGCGTGCAAAAGCGAGGCGTCTTAAGGCAAGCAAGAATATAGGGATTCTCATAATAGACTATTTGCAATTGATGAGCGGCAAATCTGGGTCAGAGAACAGACAGCAGGAAATATCGGAAATTTCCAGGTCATTAAAAGGATTAGCAAAAGAATTAAATATTCCTGTTGTTGCGCTCTCACAGTTGAGACGTCTGGCAGAAGGAAGACACAGACCTCAGTTATCAGATCTCAGGGAATCAGGCGCTATAGAGCAGGACGCAGATGTAGTTTTGCTTCTGGTGAGAGAAGAATTGTATGAAGAAACTGAAGAGAATAAGGGAAGAGCAGAAATAAATATAGGTAAGCAGAGAAATGGGCCAACTGGATCCTTTGAATTGGCTTTTATTAAGGAGTACGCTAAATTTGAAAATCTTTCTATGAGAGAAGATGAAAAAGAGGAATAGTCAACAGGATTGCAAGCAAGTAGAGACAGGTCGCGACCTGTCCTATAGTGTGGAATTGGGGGTGCTGAAGAGTGCTCAACTGAGGACTTAGCTAATAAATGGCCAATGGTTTCCCAAAATTAGTAATGAATAATAAAAACGAGGCAGTGCTAAATCTTGCAAGCACTGCTAATTTTTTAGGTATATCAACGGCAACGGCTAGAAACTGGGTCAAATGTGGATATTTGCAAACGCTCGGCGAAAAAACAAAATATTTTTTTCACTTGACTGAAATTGAAAATATAAAATCAAACATAGCTAATGGA
The DNA here is from genome assembly GCA_030652805.1 of bacterium. NCBI lineage: Bacteria > bacterium. The sequence continues at coordinate 43,857 of JAUSPT010000043.1, forward strand.
AATTTAGAAAAACTGAATAAAAGAGCAAACTTATGAAAAAACAAATTACAAAAAAAATTACAAGAGAATGGATCGAACTAACTCTTTGCAATATGGTTGATGAGGTTTTGCAATTGATGAAAAGTGGGAAAAGCAAAGAAGAAGTTATGAAGAAAATTAAAAAATTTTCTGCTGAAATTTATAACGCATAATAATTATGACAAAAAATAAATTGAATATTTGCTTAGAAACATCATCGTATTTACCATTGATTTGGACGACGCCTTATTCGCAGGATATCATTAAAATAATTCAATATTATAGAAATGACGCTAATTTTTTTATACAGAAAGATTGTATTAAGGAAGCATTAAAATATATTTATTATGATAAAAATTGGTTTCGTCATGCTTCTGTAAGAATAAAAAAAATAGCTAAAATTTTAAAAGATGAACAGTTAGAAGAAATGTCATTTCCTAGCACTGCTTTTCAAATTTTACTTGGAGGGAAAATGTGGGCTCAGGGTTTGTATCTGAATTTTGTTAGGCACACAACATTTCTTTATTCAGACTTAGTGGATCAAGTAGATTTTTCTGATAAAAGAAAAGGATTATTAAAATTAGCCAGTTTAATAGATGAAAGATTTGAGTATTTGCAAAATTTTATAGAAGGACACTTAAATTCAGACGAATTTGAGATTGATTTTCAAAAAATGTTTCCCTATTGGGGAAAATTTTATTTATATCACGAATTGCCACCAAAATTAACTATTAAAGTTTGGAAAAATAAAGAAGAATTTGTTGAAGGGAAAGCAAGAATTAGAGATGTTTTTCATTACACGAGCATGTTAAATTCCAATATTAAATTTGATAAAATGATAGTCGCCAATACTGGCTTTTCTGCCCATATTAAAAAAGAATTAGGGAGACTTGATGTAGAATTGCTATGTGCAGAAAGCAGACAAATGGACATTTATGGATAATACGAATATATTATTTCGGGCTTATTTGGGTTGATGTTCTGAATGAAATATAATTATGTTAAATTTCTTTACATTGCTATTGACAAAAAATTTTACATTGGCTAAAATAAAAGTAGTTAACAAAGGAATAAAACTATGCTTTCAAAATTCATCCGACAAATGCGCAAAAAGCACAATCTGACGCAGGAGTATCTAGCGTCAAAGATTGGCATTTCACGACCGACGTATGTTCAAATAGAACAAGGCGAGCGGGAATTAACTATTTCAGAAGCAGGAAAACTAGCTTCCATTTTTGACATTTCGTTTGAGAATTTTCTTGCTGGCAACGCTCCGGAATGCAAGGTGGTGTTTGAAGAAAGACCAAAGCAAAAATTATCCGGTGATCTTCAAATTCGTGTGACTAGTAAAAATCTTGATAAATTCAAACAAGTTCTTTTGTATGTACTGGGAGAAGTTGGTGGCAAGCCGAATGTTGGTGAAACAGTGCTTCATAAATTACTTTACTTTATTGATTTTGATTATTACGAAAAATTTGAAGAAAATTTGATGGGTGCAACCTACATTAAAAATCATCACGGACCCACTTCCGTGGAATTAAAGGATATTTTTGTGGATATGCAGAAAAAGGGAGAAATTGAAGCGGTAAAGAGTCAGTATTTTAAGTATGAACAAAAAAAGTATTTACCGCTAAAACGACCTAATTTAGATAAATTTTCCGCTCGCGAGATAGAGCATATTAACGAAGTGTTGGCTCGTCTTGCCGATAAAAACGCCAAAGAAATAGAAAATTATTCGCACGAAGATATTCCTTGGAAAACAGCCGAGGAAGGGCAGCAGCTTTCTTATGAAAGCGTGTTTTATCGCGACGAACGCTATTCTGTAAGAAACTATTACGATGAGATTTAATGAAACGCTGGAATTCACCAAGGAATTTAAACGGCTGGCGAAAAAATATAGATCACTGCCAGATGACTTGGCAGAATTCAAGAGAGTGCTCGCAGTCGTGCCCTTGGGAAACAGCAAACATTTTAATGTCATTACAAAAAATGAGCAGTGTGTCATTGTAAAAGCGCGCTTATTTTGTCGGTATTTAAAAGGTTCTTCTTTGAGAATTATTTACGCTTTTCATTGTCAAAGTGATAAAGTTGATTTTATTGAGCTATATTTTAAGGGTGATAAAGAAAACGAAGGTCGCGAAAGAATCAAAGAATACTTGATAAAATCCCCTTTTCTTTAGAGAACATTGTTGCTATAATCCCCAAGTGCAATGGACAGGTCTCGATCTGTCCCTACAATGTGAAATAACTATATAGAGGAGGAATACTATAATGACAGCTATAATGGATATATTTGCGAGGGAAATTCTTGATTCAAGAGGTAATCCAACAATTGAAGTTGATGTGGAATTGGAATGTGGCGCAATGGGAAGAGCGGCTGTGCCATCCGGCGCATCTACAGGAGAGCATGAAGCTTGTGAACTGAGAGACGGAGATAAAAAAAGATTTCTTGGAAAAGGTGTTAGTAAAGCAGTTGAAAATGTAAACGATATAATTGCTCCTGAACTTCTGGATATGGATGCTACAGAGCAGGCGGAAATTGACAGTATTATGATTTCTTTAGACGGCACTCCTAATAAGGCTAAACTGGGAGCAAATGCAATTCTTGGTGTTTCCCTTGCGGTTGCAAAAGCTTCAGCCATTGCACTAGAACAGCCTTTGTATAAGTATATAGGCGGCGTCAATGCAAAGGAACTTCCTGTACCAATGATGAATGTTATTAACGGAGGAAGCCATGCAGACAACAATGTTGATCTGCAGGAGTTTATGATTATGCCTGCTGGAGCTGGTTCGTTCAAAGATGCTTATAGAATGGCTGCCGAAACATTTCATAGTTTAAAAGCAGTTCTTAAAAAGAAAGGATATAGTACAGCAGTTGGAGACGAAGGAGGCTTTGCTCCGAATCTCTCCTCAAACGAGGAAGCAATAAAGGTAATAGTAGAGGCAATTAAGCTTGCAGGTTATATTCCCGGGAAGGATATTTATATAGCTCTTGATCCTGCCGCAAGTGAGTTTTATAAGAATGGCAAGTATGTGATGGCTGGAGAAGGAGATGTTGGAAAATCATCCTCTCAGATGGCAGATTATTACGAAAAGCTGGTTGATAAGTATCCTATAATCTCTATTGAAGATGGTCTTGCTGAAGACGATTGGAAAGGATGGGAAATTCTGACGAAACGTCTTGGAAGTAAAATACAGATTGTTGGAGATGATCTTTTTGTTACAAACACTAAACGACTTAAGATGGGCATTGAGAAAGGAATAGCAAACTCAATCCTGATAAAACTCAATCAAATCGGTACATTGACAGAAACACTGGATGCGATAGAAATGGCAAAAAGGGCAGGATATACTGCGGTAGTATCCCACCGCTCCGGCGAAACAGCGGATACAACAATTGCAGACGTTGTGGTAGGAACCAATGCAGGGCAGATTAAATCCGGCTCTTTGTGCAGAACAGACAGAATCGCAAAGTATAATCAGTTGCTCAGAATAGAAGAAGAACTTGGTGATACTGCAATTTACAAAGGCAAAGGCGTTTTCTATAACCTCTGCTAATGCATAATAAAAAACAGAATGCTTCAAAAAACAACCTAAAGAAGATATTACTGATTGTAATAGTTATCCTGTTTGTATGCCTGGCTATATATGCTTTTACCCCTTGTATAATAGAGCAAAGAAAACTGAATAAACAGATTGCAAATCTTGAAAATGAGATTGAAAGAGTCCGAGAATCCAATAAGAAACTTGCTAAAGAGATATTCGCTTTAAAGAACGACCCGTTGTACATAGAAAAACTCGCCCGTAAGGAATTAGGATTGATAAGGTCTGGTGAGGTAATATACAAGCTTAAGCCAGACAAAGAATAATTCCCATTCTGCGTTACGACTAAGGGAACGGTCAACACATCATTACCCCCCTTGCCAGAAAAAGACTGATCTAATCTGATCACGACATCAAGGTCAATAGGTGGAATCATAAGCAAGCGCTTGTCCAGATCCGGCACCTTCTCTCTAGCCAACTGCCATGGCG
>JAUSPT010000044.1 GCA_030652805.1 bacterium
CAAGGAGTTATCCACAATATGCACATAATTAACAAAAAGAAAAAGTTTGATCAAAAAGAAAAATTTACTACTACTAATCTTAACAAAATAGGACATTTCTAAATGTTTTAAAAGCGGACATTTCTAAATGTGGTTGACACACTTACTTGACAATAGATCAGAAAATCAATATACTCCCCAATACATTAAAAAGTCAGGAGATATAGTATGGCACATAAAAAGGGACTGGGAAGTTCGAGGAATGGGAGAGATAGCGCAGGTAAGAGACTTGGCATAAAGTGTTCTGGTGGACAGACTGTAAAAGCTGGTAGTATTATTGTTCGTCAGCGTGGAACAAAATTCTCTCCAGGAAAAAACGTTGGTTGTGGAAGAGATTGGACATTATTTTCTAAAATAAGCGGTGTGGTCTGTTTTGAAAATATCAGCTCCAGAAAATGCGTAAGTGTCTATGAGCCAAATGCAAAATGAAAAACATTGCTGTTCTTGGAGCAACAGGTTCAATTGGCAGAAATACTCTTGAGATTGTAGAATCCTTTCCTGACAAATTCAAAGTTACAGCCATATCAGGCAAAGCTAATGTCAACCTTTTAGAAAAGCAGATAAATCAGTTTCATCCCAAATTTGTTGTAGTAATGGACGAGAATACGCAAAATCAACTTTGCGGCCGCATCAAAGATAAAAAGATAAAAATAGAATACGGAGATGAAAGTCTCGTCAAAATATCGACACTTGATGAAGTTGATATTGTAGTATCAGCAATCACGGGTATAACCGGACTAATCCCAACCTTAGAAGCAATAAAAAAAGGCAAGCATATTGCAATTGCAGCTAAGGAACTGTTGGTTGCTGCAGGAGAAATTATGCTGAAAGAGGTTAGGAAAAATAGAGTAAAACTCCTTCCTGTGGATAGTGAACATAATGCCATTTTTCAGTGCGTTGAGGGAAAATCAAAGAAGGATATAAAGAGAATTATCCTTACAGCTTCAGGAGGTCCATTTTACAAAGAAAAAAACTTGCATAATATTAGTCCTGAGCAGGCATTAGCTCACCCCGTATGGGAAATGGGGAGAAAAATCAGCATAGATTCTGCAACGCTTATGAATAAGGGCTTGGAAGTCATAGAAGCGCACTGGTTGTTTGGAATAGATATCTCAAAAATTGAGATCATCATACATCCTGAATGCATTATCCATTCCATGGTAGAATTTATTGATGGGTCAGTATTTGCCTTGCTTGGAATTCCTGATATGAAAATGCCTATTCAGTACGCATTAACGTATCCGGAGCGAATGCCTACACAACTAGAGCCTTTAGACTTAACAAAAATATCCCTGTTCCATTTTTCAGTTCCGAACTTTGATAAATTCCCATGCCTGAAACTTGCTTATGAAGCAGGCACAATTGGCGGAACTATGCCTGCTGTTCTTAATAGTGCAAACGATGTTGCTGTTAATCTGTTTCTTAAGAAAAAAATAAAATTTTCGTATATTCCTCAACTAATAGAAAAGGTTATGAATAAACATAATGTTATTCAAAATCCATGCCTTGATGATATCCTTGAATCTGATGCTTGGGCGAGGGAAACATGTTTGCTCTAAATTGGCTGATTCATATACTCCCATTTATTGTTGTAATAAGTGTTCTGGTTTTTGTACATGAACTAGGACATTTTCTTGTAGCTAAAAGGTTTGGCATTAAAGTAGAAAAATTCTCTCTGGGATTTGGCCCTAAGCTTATTGGCTTTCAGAAAGGGGATACAGAATACCTAGTTTCTGCCGTACCTTTAGGAGGATATGTAAAACTTGCAGGAGAATCTACTGAAGAAAAAACAGGTGCTGTATGGGAGTTCTATTCTAAGGGGCCTTTTCAGAGAATCCTTGTAATACTTGCAGGCCCTTTTATGAATATACTGCTGGCAATTTTTGTCTTCTCTTGTATCTTCTTTACAGGAATAGAACTACCCTATTTTGAGGCTAAAATCGGAGAAATAACCGAAGATTCGCCTGGTTCCAAAGCTGACCTGAAAGTGGGAGATACAATATTGAAAGCCAATGGCAAACAAATCAAAGATTGGAGCAAGTTCCAACGCATTATCCTGACTCATCCAAATCATGCACTGTCTATACTTATTGATAGAAACGGAGAAAGAAAAAGCATTCAGGTCAAAACAGAGTTCAACAAAGAAAAAGGAGGCGGGTACTTGGGAGTTTCTCCATTTATTCCGCCTGTAATAGGAATTGTTGAGCCTGAAAGCCCTGCATACAAAGCAGGTATTAGAAAAGGAGATGTTGTTCTATTTATTAGTGGCAAACAAATGTCCTCGTGGAATGATATGGCAAGGAGTATTCATAACAGTGCAGGAGAGAAAATCTCACTTATAATAATGCGTGAAAGGAAGCAATTGGAAATAAGTGTTGTGCCTAAACTTAATAAAACACTAAACATTGGTCTCATAGGAATAATTCCTGAATTTAAGACAATAACACGTAAATATGGTCCAATCGGAGCATTTGTTCAAGGATGCAATCAAACCATAAGTTTAATAGGGCTCACGTATAGGTCTATATGGATGCTTATAAAAAGGGAAATATCTATTAAAACACTTGGTGGCCCCATAATGATTGCACAGCTTGCAGACAAACAGGCAAAAGCAGGACTTGTGAACCTGTTTTACCTGCTTGCTTTAATAAGCATAAACCTTGCTGTAATTAATATGCTTCCAATCCCTGTGCTTGATGGCGGGCATACACTCTTCTTTTTAATAGAAGCCATAAAAGGCAAACCAGTCAGTGAGAAATGGCTTGAATGGACAACAAAATTCGGCATTGCGCTTCTTGTAACTTTGATGGTATACGTAACATTTAATGATATTATGAGAAATGTTGGAGATAAAATAAAAAATGTCTTCTCCTCCACTCAAACGCCGTAACACCAGGCCTGTTAAAGTCGGAAATATTATAATAGGCGGCGGTGCGCCAATATCTGTCCAGTCCATGACAAAAACAGACACCGGAGATATTGATGCTACAGTTAGACAGATAAGTAGTCTTGAGAAGACAGGGTGCGAGATTATAAGAGTGGCAGTTCCTGATATCAAAGCAGCAAAATGCTTGGGAAAAATAAAAAAACAGATTAATATCCCTCTTGTTGCAGATATACATTTTGACTACAAACTTGCATTGGAAGCAATAAAACAGGGTGTTGATAAATTAAGACTTAACCCGGGAAATATTTCCAGTCAAAAGCATCTTAGTATGATCATCTCCGCAGCCGCAGAGAAAGACATAGCAATCAGAATAGGTGTAAATGCGGGCTCAATAAAAAAAAATCCGAAATCCGAAATCCGAAATCCGAAATTAATGGTAGGAGAGTGTCTTAAGTATCTAAAGATTTTTGAAAAGCGTAAATTTTACAACATTATCATATCCCTTAAATCTTCAGACGTACTCTCTACAGTGGAAGCTTACAGGCAAATGGCAAGTAAATGCGATTATCCGTTTCACCTTGGTATTACAGAGGCAGGTCCATTGCCTGAAGGACTTATTAAATCCTCTGTTGGCCTGGGCATACTCCTCTCAGAAGGCATTGGAGATACTCTCAGGGTTTCATTGACTGCGCCTCCTGAAGAAGAAGTAAAAGCAGGCTTCCAGATATTACAATCACTAAAACTCAGAGAATATGGTCCGGAGATCATCTCCTGTCCTACTTGTGGCAGATGCAAAATTGATGTTATAAAAATTGTAACTAAATTAAAAAAACAGCTTGAACCCATTGCCTTACAATTGCCATCTATAAAGATTGCTGTTATGGGTTGCGAAGTAAACGGACCAGGGGAAGCCAAAGAAGCTGATATTGGAATTGCAGGAGGAAAAATCTCAGGGATTCTGTTCTGCAAGGGAAAAATCGTCAAAAGAGTCAAAAAAGAAAAACTTGTTCAGGAACTGATAAGCGGAATAAAAATCCCCCGTTGAAGGGGGATTCAGCCCCCGCCCTTTTTTTTATGATTTTGGGATGGTGGGGTATAATTAGGGGTATATGAAAAAGGAGCGAGAGAATAAGAGGGGATTGTATAACGAAATAATGATGTCAATAATAGACCTTGAATATACAATGATAAGAATTAAAGCTATTTTAGAAGGGCCTGAGCCTAATAAAAACAGTGCTAAGTTCTATGACTCTGATGGAAAATTTCGCAATAAAAAAGTTGAATTATTGCTACAACTTGTAGAACGTATAGATAATCCTGAGGTAAAGAGAAAATTTTGGTCTTTAATGGGTTTTCCCTTTCTGAGCCCTCCTCTCAAAAGCCCAATGATTGGGGAACCTTCCTCTGCAAGAAGATATTATATGAGGACTAGAATGGCTATTTATAAGAATTGTGATTACGGATTTTTTCTTTACATAAAATCAAAAAAGCAAAAAGAGGCTGTGGATGGTTTTTATGAACGGTTAAAAAACGAAAATAAATTTAAGGAGATTATTCAAGCTAAACAAATTCCAGAGAGTTATGTGAAACTTTTATCCTGTATATATTCCATTCTTCGAAATGAAGATATGTTATTACAAAGTGATTCTCTTTTAAATTGCACAGAAAACATAGCTTATAGAATGCATTCACTTATCGTTGAAATTCGCAAAAATGAGACTCCTTTCGAAGATATATCTCATATGAATAAATTGGAGAATTTAATGAATTTAGTCTCTTCAATAAACAGTGAAATACGCACAATACGCTTTGAGAGGGTAGAAGAGGAACTTAGCCCGATTAATTTAGAAATCAATCAGGACAAAAAAGACCTCAAAAAACAAATAAAAAAGTATAATTTGCCAAACGCGCTTGGGGAAAGTTTAGACAACATTGAAAAAAAATTGCGAGAATCTAAAACCAAGTTTGACTATAAAAGTTGTATTGACCATATACGAAGTTTTATAGAATCACTACTAATAACAATTGCGAAAAATGTTCGATTAATTTGCGAAATACCAATAACAGAGCCTTTGGATAAATTTGTTGCAGCCAGAAATTACCTAAAAAACAAGAGTGTTGGATTTTACAGTGTGAAGCAAGACAAATTATTGGAGGGCATTTATGCATTTCTATCTGATTCAGGAACCCATAAGTTAACATCAGACAAAGAATATGCTCGACTTGGGATAAACACTGCAGTTGAATCTGCTCTTTTTCTGTTTAAAAGACTTGAGAAGTACTCTGCTGAGAAGGGGAATAAGTAAGATATAGCTGTTATATAAAAAAACGACACATCGCCCTTTCTCCAAATACCTCAACAACATTTGTTGATATCGTTGACAAAATTCTTGCTCTCACCAAATCTACAATAACCGCCAGCTAAAGCAGGCGGTTGCGACGGAGGGGACACAAAACTGATATAAGGGCTAAAAATCGCGAAAAAGAATCGGGTAAAAGCAGAACTATATAAATTGTAGATATAATAGTTAATCCGCCAAGAAAACCAAACGCTCCGGCAGGAGATAATCCAATCACTTCAAGAATTAACCACAACATTCCTGAAGCTGCCAAAATACCAGTGAAGGACAGGAAATTAGTTGTAGCCAGAAACTTACCTCTTGAATCTTTCGGGCTGTTTTCCTGAATATACGCATTGAGCGGAATAACAAAAAACCCGCTGGAGATACCAAGAAAAACAAGGCAAATAACTGTGAATGGAATAGATGCATATGAAAATGCAAGAAGTATTGAGAAAATGCTTAATCCAACTGAACCCAATGGTACAAATCCAAACTCAATCTTTCCTCTTGAGAGCTTTCCAGCAAGAAAACTGCCTGTACCCACGCCAAGAGCAACTACAGTGAGCAATAATCCTGTTGCAAGCTGTGAAACATGCATCATCTTACTGGTATATAAGAGGATATTTAATTGAAATAAAGCTCCTAGAAACCAGAAATAGACTATGCCTGTCATAGAAAGATACATCGGGCGTTTTTCCTTTACAATCTTTATTGTGGACCAGATATCGCTAAGAAAATTTATTTGGAATTTGCGTTTTGACCCGGATGGAAGAACCTTATGAATGTAAAAACTTGTTATTATTCCCAGTAATGAGATTATAATGAATGCAATTGACCCAAGATATGCTTTTCCTTTAACTGCTGTCATCAGAAATCCTCCGAATGCCATGCCGAGAATTATTGCCAGAAATGTCCACATCTGCATAAGCCCATTACCTTCGGAGATTTCCTCCTCAGTAAGAACTTCCGGAAGAATTCCATATTTTGCAGGGCCGAAGAAAGCACTCTGTGTTCCCATCAAGAAAAGCACTGCATAAATAAAAGCAAAATTTCCTGAGAACAACGCAATCATGCCCAGAGTCATAATGGCAAGCTCTGCAAATTTGGCATAAATCATAATGGTCCGTTTACTAACCCGGTCAGCAAAAAAGCCGGCATAGGAAGAGAAAAGCAGAAACGGCAGGATGAAAAATGCACTTGCTGCGCTCAGATATTGAGCTCCTGCAGCGCTCTTTATCATATGCTCTACTGCAATAAAGGATATTATCAGCTTAAATGCATTATCATTAAATGCACCCAGAAATTGTGTTGCAAGAAGAGCCTTAAATCCTCTGCTTTTCAGGTTGTTATTCATGATTACAGAAAGTCTCATTTTGATGAAAAGACTTAAGTTTTATCGTTTCCCGATACTATTTTTTCTACTTCTTTTCGTTTTATCTTCTGTGTTGACGTTTTGGGGAGTTCTTTTTCTGAGATCAGGAAATTTGTGATTTTCTTGTATGGAGCAAGGAGTTTGCAATGTTTGTGTATCTCTTCTCTAATAAAAGACCGAATATCTTCCTTTAATGCTAACCCATCCTTCTTAATCTTTTCCAGATTTGGAACTACAATTGCAAATACCTCTTCAGTCCCTGCCTTTATACCACTGGCAACTTTCTTCCCTAATACACATATTTCCTGTATATAAGGACTCTTTGAGAGGACTTCCTCAACTTCTTCAGGGTGGATTTTCTTCCCTCCATCAGTAATAATTATATTCTTAAGCCGACCAGTTATATAAAGATAGCCATCTTCATCAGTGTGTCCTATATCTCCTGTATGGAACCAGCCATTAGAGAAAGCCTTCTCTGTTGCCCGCGGATTTTTATAATATCCATTCATAACCTGTGGACCTCTTATTAAAATTTCGCCTATTTTGTCTTCAGGATTCTGAGAAGCAATCTTTATCTCTGTACCGGGCAAAGGCTTTCCTACAGAACCTATCCGATTATGCCTGAATGTATTTACTGTTACAACAGGAGAGGTCTCTGTAAGTCCATAACCTTCCAGCACTGTAATACCCATTAAATTCAAATTACGGGTAATTTCAGCATCGAGTGGTGCGCCCCCTGATATAAAACACCTTAACTCCCATCCAAACTCCTTATGAATTTTTTTAAAAAGCATTTTGCCCGGATTAATACCAAGCTTACCGAACTTAGAAGAAATATCGAGACTCATATTAAATAGCTTCCTTGTATAACGGGAGCTTGAGCTTAACCTAGATAATATTGAATGATATAAAAATTTGATAAACTTTGGGACTGCAAGTATTATTGTCGGTTGTGTTTTTCGCATTACGGCGGAAATAGAAGAAAGTTTTATCCCTTTTGACATATATGTAATCCTTGCACCTTTTGAAAGAGGAATAATAAATCCCCCTGTTATTTCAAACATATGATTAAGAGGAAGTATTGATAAGAATCTATCCTTTTCTGAGAAACTGATTATCTTACTAATCGCCTCTATCTGATGAAGAATGTTATTGTATGTCAGCTTAACACCTTTTGGATCGCCTGTTGTGCCCGAAGTATAGACAATTGAGATTAAATCCTCATTATCAATGTCCCTATGGTATGGTTCATTTTTTCTCCACCTGAGCTCTCCAAAAGACAGAAGGTTTTCATCTGTCTTTTCATATTCAAGCGATATAAGAAAAATGTCCTTGCCAAAACCTGATATTATGCTTTTTGTTTTTTCTATATACTTGCCTGAGACTATAATAGCTCTGGCTTCCGAATGAGTAAGTATAAAACTTATTTCTTTTTCTTCTAACTTTATATCCAGAGGAACAACAACAGCTCCTGCAGTCACTATCCCGAAAAATGCAATTCCCCATTCAGGTCTGCTTTCAGAGAAGATACAGACTCTATCTCCTTTTTCTATGCCATTCTTTATCAGTGTTGCTGAAATATCTCGGGTTCTATCAGTAAGTTCACAGTAGGTTACCATTCTCATTCTGCCATCTTTTTCGAAAATCTCCAGAGCAACTTTGTCTGAATACAGATCATTAGCCTTCTGTAAAATCTGAAGCACTGATAGTTTATTAAAGTATTTTTCCTGCATCTTGATAACCTCTTTTAGCTCTTTATTATACCATAAATACTTCAAGATTTGCGAAAATTCATTCTGCTTTACAACCCAGCATAGATAAATTATAATTCATAGCAATAAGAAGGTATAAATAAAAAAAGTATAAAATATTATGCGTTGGACCGAATCTCTTATAAATACTCTGTGGCAGGCACCATCTGAGGCAGAAATTTCCTCTCATAAACTAATGCTTCGCGCCGGGCTTATCAAAAAGCTCGCTGCAGGCATATACATTTTTATGCCTCTAGGACTTAAAGTATTACGCAAAATAGAAAATATCGTTCGAGAAGAAATGGATGCCTCTGGAGCTTTAGAACTTCTGATGCCAACTCTTCAGCCTGAAGAGCTATGGCAGGAAAGTGGAAGATGGGATAAGATGGGTAAGGAAATGATAAAGATTCAAGACCGGCACAAGAGACAATTTGGCCTTGGCCCAACACATGAAGAGATTGTAACAGATATCATTCGCAAAGAGGTAAAATCATATAAGCAGTTGCCTGTCACACTCTATCAGATTCAAACAAAGTTCAGAGATGAAATAAGACCGCGATTTGGAGTTATCAGAGCCAGAGAATTTATCATGAAAGATGCATACAGCTTTGATAAGGATATTGATGGATTAAATGAAAACTATAAGAAAATGTACGATACTTATTGCAAAATTTTTGACAGATGTGCATTGAAATATCAGATTGTTGAAGCAGAATCTGGCATTATGGGAGGAGATGTATCCCATGAATTCATGGCTTTAGCTGATTCAGGAGAAGATGTAATCGTTATATGTCAATCCTGTGGATATAGCGCAAGTATGGAAAAAGCCGCAGGAGACAAATGTCCCAAATGTGCCAAGCAGATGGAAACTAAGAGAGGTATAGAACTCGGACACATATTTAAACTTGGCACTAAATACAGCAAGTCTATGGAAGCAAAATTTCTCGATAAACACGGCAAGGAAAAGACAATCATAATGGGTTGTTATGGAATTGGAATATCCAGAATTATTGCAGCAGTTATAGAACAAAATAATGACGAAAATGGAATAATATGGCCAAAATCAATAGCTCCATATCAAGTAGAAGTTTTGCCTTTAAATGTTAATGATAACGAGACAATGCAGATAGCAAAAAATCTATATAAAAAATTTCTATCAGAAAAAATAGAGGTTATTATTGATGATAGGGATGAACGGCCAGGAATAAAATTTAAAGATGCAGATTTAATTGGAATACCAATCAGAATTACAATTAGTCCCCAAAAAGCAAAAGACAATATTGTGGAAATCCATAAAAGAGACACAGGTGAAAATAAACTGGTGAATATAGATGATCTGTTAGAGAATTTGACAAACGTCCAAAGTCTTGTATAATCAAACCAGATAAGAGAGGAGCTATCTTACTATGCCTAACCCAAAAACACCAGTTGAAAGATCGCGGCATGATGTCAGATTCTCTATATCCATTCCTATAGAATATGAGAAAGTCTACACTCTTGCAAAAGAAAAAATAGTTAAAAAAACAACTGCACGAGATCTTAGTGGAGGAGGCATCCAATTCGAAACAGACGAAGATATTTCAAAAGGCATGAAACTTTCACTTAGAATAAAAATGCCGAAATTGGGAAAATTCTTTATAGTTAATGCGGAAGTAACTCACTCCAAAAAAATCAGCAGTGGTGTATATGATATAGGAGCAAAATTCCTGAATATATCTCAAGAAGCTAAAGAGGCTATAAACATGTTCTATTACATTAACAGATTTGAACGGAAAGGGCCTATAGCTACTTATCAGAAATAGCTACGTTTTCTCATATTCTGCTTTAATCTTCTTCATATCCTGCCAGACAAGTTTTTTTTCATTTGGATTGTATAACAAGTAAGCAGGATGAAACGTAGGAATTAATTTTGCATTCCTGTATTCAAAGAATCTCCCTCTAAGTTGAGAGATAGGCTGTTGGTTATTGAGAAGAGTTTGTGAAGCAAACTTGCCTAAAGAACAAATAATCTTTGGCTTTATTATGCTTATCTGTTCCAATAAATATCCCTGACACATAGCGATTTCATAAGGCTCAGGATTCCTATTCCCCGGAGGCCTGCACTTAAGAATATTAGCTATATAAACATCCGTTCTTTTAAGCCCTATTGAATTTATTATTTTTGTTAAAAGTTGTCCTGCTTTACCCACAAATGGCTCACCTTGTAAATCCTCATCTCTTCCAGGTGCTTCACCAACAAACATAAGCTTTGCATGCTCACCTCCAGCGCCAAAAACCAGATGAGTTCTTGTTTTTGCAAGTGGACACTTTTGACAGTCCTTTATTCTCTCCTTCAAGTCTAAGAGTCCTCCTGCGCACTCCTCCTGTACAGGATTCTCAACTTCCATGCCCTGTTCGCATAGATACTGTTTCGTGAGCCTCACGACATCCAACAGTTCTTTCTTACACATTTGCCCCACAGCATTTCTTGTATTTCTTTCCGCTTCCACATGGACAGGACTCATTACGCCCTATCTTTTTCTCTTCTCTCTTGTATGGCTCCCTTGGAGCTTCTCCCTCAGGTTGATTTGTAGACATCTCCTGCTGCTGAGGCATTTGCCTCTGGCTGAGATGTCTCATATCCTTTGCCTGTTCGTGACTAAGATGTTGAGACGAAGCATCAAAGACTTCCCTCATATGAATTGCCTCATCTCCAACCTGAACCTTTAAAAAATACTCAATGATTTCCTCTTCTATGCTCTCAATCATCTCATAGAACATATTAAATCCTTCCCTCTTATATTCTACAAGCGGATCCTTCTGTCCGTAAGCCTGATAACCTATACCTTCTCTAAGCGTGTCCATAGCATAGAGGAGATCTTTCCACTTTGCATCTATTACATGCAGCATTATTGCCTGCTCAGCCTGGAGTATAATTGCACTCCTCTTAGCTTTATAAGCCGCCTTAATCCTGCTAACCAAGGAGTTCTTCAGATCCTGATATTCTATCTTAGCAGGATCTACTTCATTCCTATTAAAAGAGACGCCTGTACTCTGTCTAAGCCAAGCTGAAAGCCCGTCTAAATCCCATTCTTCAGGATGAATATTTTTCGGGGTATAAATAGAAAGTCTTTTCTCTACAATTTCATTTATCATATCAGATACATAATCTTCCAACTTTTTACCTTCCAGCACCATATCTCTTTGCTGGTAAATTACCTCTCTTTGTTTATTCATTACATCGTCATACTTGAGCAGGTCTTTACGTATATCAAAATTGCGGCCTTCAACTCTCTTTTGAGCATTTTCTATTGCTTTTGTTACCATTCTATGTTCTATCGGCTGCCCGTCAGGCATACCCATTCTTTCCATAAGTCCCTTAATTCTGTCAGAACCAAAAATTCGCATAAGGTCGTCATCAAAAGACAGGTAAAACCTTGAAGAACCCGGATCTCCCTGTCTGCCTGCCCGTCCGCGAAGCTGATTGTCTATACGTCTTGATTCATGACGTTCTGTGCCTAATATATGCAGCCCTCCTCGTTCTGCTACGCCTTCTCCCAAAACAATATCTGTGCCCCTGCCAGCCATGTTTGTTGCTATAGTTACAGCTTTCGCCTGACCTGCTTTCTCTATTATCTTTGCTTCTTTTTCATGGTATTTGGCATTTAAAACCTCATGAGGAATCCTTTCTTTCTTAAGCATCTGATCTAAAACTTCTGACTTTTCTATAGATATTGTACCTACAAGCACAGGTCTTCCAAGCTTATAAAGCTCTTTAATCTCCTGTATTATAGCCTTGAATTTTTCCTTCTCTGTTTTATAAATCACATCCGGATAATTAGTTCTCTTAAGGACTTTGTTTGGGGGTATTACAACTACCTCTAAATTATATATCTTGTGGAATTCCACGGCTTCAGTCTCTGCTGTCCCAGTCATTCCAGCCAGCTTCTTATACATTCTGAAATAATTTTGGAATGTTACTGTTGCAAGTGTTTGGCTTTCCTGTTCTATCTTCACTCTCTCTTTTGCCTCAAGCGCCTGATGCAAGCCGTCCGAATAACGCCTTCCGGGCATAATTCTGCCAGTGAACTCATCTACAATAATCACCTGACCATCTTTCACCATATAGTCCTTATCCCGCTGGAAATTGCAATGCGCTTTAAGCATTTGTTCGGCATGATGTTTATATTCCATGGTCTCAAGAGTGTGAAGGTCTTCTAAACCCAGTAGTTTGGCTACTTTCATTTCCCCTTCTTCAGTAAGATATGTAGTATGGGCTTTTTCATCCTTTACATAGTCTCCTGTTTCCTGCTTGGTTTCCTCATTGCGTATTCCTTCTTTAAGCCGGAGGAAAATTTGTTCCAGTTTATAGTATTTATCCGTAGATTCCTCAGCTGGTCCGGAGATAATTAATGGGGTTCGAGCCTCATCTATTAAAATGCTGTCTACTTCATCAACAACAGCATAATTAAGTCCTCTTTGCGCTTTATCCTCTTTTCTTACAACCATATTATCTCTTAAATAATCAAATCCGAATTCATTATTTGTTCCATAAGTAATATCTGCTCCATAGGCAATTTGCCTTTCCTGAGGATTCATATCGTGCTGAATGAAACCTACAGACAATCCCAGAAATTTATATACCTCTCCCATCCAAGCTGCGTCTCTTTTTGCCAGAAAGTCATTCACCGTTACTATATGGACTCCCTTACCGGAAAGCGCATTGAGATATGCAGACAGTGTTGCAACAAGTGTTTTCCCTTCTCCTGTTGACATCTCCACAATCTTTCCATCATGAAGCACTACCCCTCCTATAAGCTGTACATCAAAGTGCGGTCCAAACCTTCGCTGGTTTGGGTCTCCAAAAAGTTTCTCTGCAATCTCCGGGTTGGAAAATCCGCGTTTTGCAGCCTCTTTGACTACAGCAAATGCTTCATGAAGAATCTCGTCCTCAGTTTCACCTTTTTCCAGGCGGCTTCTGAACTCATCAGTTTTAGCACGCAGCTCGGAATCAGAAAGGTTTTGATATTCCTCCCAGAACTGGTTTATAGCGCTTACATACTTCCACAGCCTTTTGAGCTCACGGTCATTCTTTGTGCCAAAAACCTTACGAAGAATATAGCTGAACATCTTTTATTCCTGTTAATTTGGTCGGGGCGACTGGATTCGAACCAGCGACCTCTTGAACCCCATTCAAGCGCGCTACCAAGCTGCGCCACGCCCCGAGTGAATTATCTATTCAAAATAGCCCGTATATCAGTAAGCTCTTTCTTAACATCTTTTATTATATTGATTAGTTCATGGTCAGGCGGTCTCTTTAAGCCGTCCTTTGGCGCTTCAAGTTGTTTCTTTGCGCCATCTCTTGTATATAAATCTTCCCACAGAAGTTTTTTTATTTGCAGTATAAGCTCTATATCTTTTTTAGTATAATTCCTTTTACCATCGCCGTCCTTTTGAGGTTTTAACTGCTTAAATTCTCCTTCCCAGTCACGCAGCACATATGGCTCCACTTTCGTGAGTCTGCTTACCTCGCCTATTGAGAAAAAGATTTTATCAGGTATATTAATTTCCATATTTCTTATTCTATTTCTGATTTTGCATCTCTTGTCATTAAATCCATAACTGCTTTTCGCGGATCTTTATTATTAAAAAGTACTTCGTAAATTTCAGTTGTTATTGGCATACCTACACTATGCTTTTTTGAAAGAAAGTATGCTGACTGAGTTGTTTTTACCCCTTCTGAGACCATTGACATTGAATCAAGGATTTGACTAAGTGTCCTTCCCTTTGCAATCTGCTCCCCAACAAACCTGTTTCTGCTGTGTTTACTTGTGCAGGTTGTAATTAAATCACCTATACCACTTAAACCAGAAAAAGTGTGGGGGTTTGCTCCCATTTTCACACCAAGCCTCCTGATCTCTGCCAATCCTCTGGTAAGCAAGGCAGACTTTGTGTTATCTCCAAAACCAAGTCCATCAGAAATTCCGGCAGCTATAGCTATTATGTTTTTTAGCGCACCACCTAATTCAACACCAATTACATCAGAATTTGTATATACTCTAAAATCGCGAGACATAAAAATTGTTTGAACATGTTTTGCAACATCCATATCTTTTCCGGAAACCACAACTGTAGTAGGAATTTTCCTTGCCACTTCCTCTGCATGAGACGGACCTGAGAGAACAACAATATTGGTATTAGTTGTCTCTTCTGCGATTATCGCTGACATCCTTTTTAACGTTTTATTCTCAATGCCTTTTGCGACACTCAGTTTTACAACTCCTTCAGGAACATGAGAACTTTTTGCAACCTCTCTCATCACATGAGAAGGCACAGCATAAACTACTAAAGAGACATCTGATATGGCTTCATCTATTTTGGATGTTATATAAATTTCAGCAGGTATGTCTATGCCCGGCAGGAATTTTGGATTCTTTCTCTGTTTAAGGAGAACCTCTGCATAATCAGGAAATGCCTCCCACAGCGAAACCTCGAACCCCTTTCTACAAAGATGAATAGCTAGCGTTGTCCCCCATCCACCAGCTCCAAGCACACATATTTTTTTATTATTCATAACAGACTAAATACTAACAAAGCCCTATGTTTTATGCAAGTTTTTTACTTTCTTCCCAATCCTGTTTTCCCTGCCTTCTAAGAGTCTCTTTATGTTAGTTTTGTGTCTTATAACAACAAACACTGCTGCAATTATTCCAAAAACAAGATTCCCAATCCTGAAATTAAAAACACCTATAAAAATAGGTAAGCTTATTGCAGCTATTATAGATGAGAGCGAGACATATCTTGTGATTAAAGCGCATACCCCCCATACTGCAACGCATAACAGTATAGGGATCGGCGCTATAGCGAGAAATACCCCTGCGCTTGTTGCAACTCCTTTTCCTCCTTTAAAATCCAAAAATATAGTCCAGTTATGGCCTATTATTGAACTTGTTCCCGCTATTATTTGAAACAAATTATACAACTGATCTGAACAACCTCTATGAAAATATGCCGCTATTATACTTGCGCAAATCAGGCCTTTGGCAATATCAATAATCAGTGTTATTATTCCGGGAATAATTCCTAGCACTCTAAATACATTAGCTGCTCCCATATTCCCGCTTCCAAACTCTCTAACATCAATCTTCTTTATTAATTTCCCAATTATAAAACCTGTTGGAATTGCCCCTAACAGATAACTTACGACCACCATTGCCAGGATCTTTAATATAATTGTCATGTTGTTTCCTTTATTTTGAACCTTATTGGAACACCTTCAAATCCAAAATCATTATACAGATTATTTTTTAGATAGTTTAGATAGTCTTCCATAATCAAATTTCTATTATTAACAAACAAAGCAAATGTAGGCGGGCAGGTTGACACTTGAGTTATATATTTTATTTTCAACTGCTTACTGGATGTAGAAGAGAACGGCCTGCGTTTTTTTGCATCTTCTAACATCTTGTTGAGCACTGCAGTACTTATGCGTTCTGTATAATATTTATGTACATTAAGGGCCATGTCCATGACCGTAAAAATCTTTTCTTTTTTCAATGCGGATATAAAAACTACTGATGCAAAATTAAGAAACTTTAAGTTAGCTTTAAACTGTTCGAGCCATATTCCCTTATCAATACCCAGCTTTTTTGATAAATCTGCTTTATTAATTGCTATTATTAAGCCCTTCCCCTGTTCACAGACAAAAGAGGCTATTTTTTTATCCTCCCGCGTTGGTCCTTTGGTTATATCTATAATTAAGATCGCTATATCGGATAGTTGTATAGCTTTTTGTGCTCTTATTACACTATATCTTTCAACGTCTGTCTTTAGTTTGTTTCTCGCTCTAATACCTGCTGTGTCAACTAACACAAAACTTGCGTTTTTGTACTTTAGAAAGCTATCTACTGCATCCCTTGTTGTGCCTGGCTCCTCATCTACTATAAGTCTTTTATCTCCGAGTATTGCATTTACATAAGAAGACTTTCCAACATTTGGGCCCCCAACAATAGCTATTCTTATCTCATCAGATGATGATGCATTTTCCCCATCAGAAAAATCCTCTGTTACCTTATCTAATAAAGTATTAATATTTAAACCATGAGATGCTGAAATTGGCAAAAGCTCATCAGTGCCAAACTGATAGAAATCATAAATATCATTAGTCTTTGCTTCAGTGTCTACCTTATTAACAACTACAATATATTTCTTATCTGTTCTTCGAATTTTATCTATAATCTCCTTATCTACTGGAAGAACACCTGTCTTGGCATCAACCATGAAAATTATAAAATCTGCCTGAACAATAGCTATATCAACTTGTGCTCTAACCTGTGCGGATATGTTATCTAATCCCTCGAAATCCAGGCCTCCAGTATCTATAACCTCAAAGTTTTTACCCCCCCATGTACCAGTTCCATAGATTCTATCCCGTGTTAGGCCGGAAAAAGAGTCTACTATACTTTTTCTTTGTCCAATTATTCGATTAAAAAGCGTTGACTTGCCAACATTGGGACGTCCTAAAATTGCAACAATGGGGTTACGCTTTTCTGTCTCCATTTAATAGCTTTACTCCATGTATAGTATAATTAATTCCTGATATCACTGTAAAAACCATTGTTGTCCATACAATTGGATCAACAAAAAGCACTGAAGAAACTCTTATATTTAACAAGACATAAATAATTGTGAAAATTTGCAAAAAAGTAGTGCATTTGCTTATTTTTGAGGGCTTTGGCTCAAGACCTCCTAAAACAACGTAAAGTATTAAAAAACCGGATATGATAACTACATCACGCGCAATGACTACGATTGCAAGAAAAGCAGGAATGCTCTTATCCAGCGTTAGCATGATAAAAGCTGTTATAAGAAGTATCTTATCTGCTATTGGATCAATGTGTTTACCGAATTTGGACACTTGATCTCTCTTGCGAGCAATTAAGCCATCTATGGCATCTGTTATACCAGCAATAAAAAATATGCCTAGAGCTATGAGTCTAGTTTCTGGTGTTCCTTTGTGTAGAAAAACAGCAAAGACAGGCACCAGTAATATCCTAAAAACAGTCAAAAAATTTGCCATATCCACGAATAAAACCCTTAATATAGACTGCAGAGGTCAAGAGTTTTAATGCTTGACTTATTGAACCTTTGTCCCGCATTTTGGGCAAAACTTAGCTCCCGGCTTAAGAGATACGCCACATTTCGAACATGTTACGCCCTGAATTTTCTTCCCGCATTCTGGACAGAATACAGTGCCAGGAGATACTTCAGCGTTACAATATGGACACTCTTCAAGAGTAGCCTGTGGAATTGATGCGCCACAACCCGGACAGAATTTTATTCCTGCTTTGACCTGAGTCCCGCATTTTGGACAAGCAACCATCACAGTGCCAGCATCCAGCAAATTCTGACAATGCGACTGAACCTTTAACACAATATCATCAATAGCTTTCTGCGTTGCTTCTCCCATAGGAGTCTTCTTAAAACCACCAAAACTTACTCCCAAACTCTTTGCACCAGGCAGAGGTATGGCAGCTCCCAGGCTTAACCCTCTTCTTTTTGCTTCTCCACTGAACCTGAGTGTCTGCATTTCTGAAGTCTCAGCATTTACAATCTTTATTATTCCAGCAACTATTGCAGTTTTAGTTTTTGCTCCAACTGAATATCCGCCAAAGCTCACCCCTCCACCCATGCCCTTCTGTGAATACTCGAACACTGTAATTACCCCATTAAGAATTATCTGAGCTCCTTTAATCTTTCCAATTTTTGCCCCTGTTTTTTTGCTTACTCTTCCGCTTGCCCCAAGATCCTGCTCACTAATTATATCCTTCACATCTATTCTGCTCATAACGGAAAACTGCCCGGTCTCTGTTAATGCACTTTCCAGCATATCAGCCATTCCGGTTCCCATACTTAACTCAGATTTCCTCCAATAATTAGTTCCTGGAGCATCTTTTGCAGTGAATTTACTTACAGCAACACGCACCTTTTCCGCACATACAGGACTTGAAAACGAGACAGCAACAAATAATAAAGCCAAGATAACAACCAATGACTTTTCTACGCACTTCATACCAAAATTTCTCCTTTTCAATTATTAATATTATAGATTATATATAACATTGTATCATGATTTTTGTCAAGCCCATATACTGCGGGCACTCCCTAAATATGAGATAAAACTTACACTAATTTTTGTATTAATTATTACATGAGGATCAAGAACGCCCTGAGAAATAAAGAATAGGACAATAAGCGCTTTTTTAAGAATCACGTCTTAGCTAATACATAGGCAGTAAAGAATAAAAAAAAGCTCACAAGAATCAGACATACGCCTATTCCCACACGCAGCTTAATTACAGTTTTATCTACTGAAAAAATACGATTAAAAAAGGTAGATAAGCTTAAAAGAACAAAGGGCAGAAGGAGCAAAAGAATGGAAAAAACTAAGCACAAAACACCTATTCCTATCAAAATTATGTTCATCCGTTACTTTTCTTAATATTCAGCTATTTTTTATTTTGAATCCTAAGAATCCACTCTTTTACCAAGGATACATCTTTTGCGTTTGGAGAAAATTTTATATACTGCTGATAATAATGGACCGCCTTTTTATTATTTCTCAGATGATCATCATAAAGAATTCCCATGTTGTAATGCACAGCGGAATTATTTGGGTCAAAAGAGAGGACTTTCATATACTCCTTTTCTGCCTCCTCATAACGATCTGTTTTCTGATAAACCAAAGCTAATTTGTAATGCATAGCTATGCATTCTTTCCGCAGCCGACGTTCATCTCCCCTTTTTTCTCCCTCAGCTATCTGTTTTAAAAGCATTGCTTGCTCCAATTTTTTTTGGGAATTAGAAACTTCTCCCTGTACTTCAGCAAGTTTTTTATTAAGTTCATGGATAGTCTCAGTTTGGGTGGTTAACTGTTGTCTAAAATTCTTTATCTCTTCTTCTTTTCTCGCAAGGGTATCTCCCATTTTAGTTTCTAACTGTTGTATCTGGTTTTCCAAAGTTTCTTTCTCTCCAGTTACTTTAACCATTCTTTTTTCAAGTCTATCTTTATCTTTTCTTAATTCTTTTACTTCTTCCTCCCACCGGTTTTTTTCTTCATTCAGTTTTCTCTGTTTCGCCTCTAAAACTGCATAGTCTTTGTCCAAGGCCTCATTTGTTTTCTCTAACTTCTTATTCTCTTTCTCTAAGAGAAGAATGGCTTTTTCTTTTTCCTCTGATTGAGTTTCCACAGATTCAATGTAAGTTTCCAACCATTTTGATCTCTGTTGACTTCTTTCTATTTCTTCTTTCAATTCCTTTGTCGCTGTCGCGCCCTCCTGTTTCTGGTCTGAGAAGGCTGTTCCTATGGGCTTAAGACCCATAAGTAAAAACACAACCATCAAACCCACTGTCCTTTTCTTCATAATTTTATCTCCCATGTTTTTACCCCTTTTCTATACTTCATCTATTCATTTCCTCCTTCAATTTCTTAGGTCTCAGACCAAACTCTTTCTTCAACTTTTTAGAAGTTTCTTCCATGCTGGCTCTTTCTCCTTCCGTAAGCTGGGGAGTATCCATTATTGTTGGTGTAATGAAGATAAGCAGTTCGGTTTTCTCAGTTACTTTTCTTTCTCTCTTGAAAAGCCATCCCAAAATCGGAATGTCGCCAATGAGAGGGACTTTATAGCGTGTTACGGTTTCCTTATTCTTTATAAGTCCGCCAATTACAATCGTCTCCCCGCTGTTGATAGTTATATTCGTATCAAGCTCCCTTGTTGTGATTCGCTTTACTGTTAACCCAGTGCTGCCTGTAACGTTATCTCCAAGTTCAGTTACTGCAGGATGAATTGACATATTAACCCTGTCGCCTTCCCATATTATAGGAACAACCTTTAATGTTATGCCGATAGGCTCATAGTGGGCAAGCGATTCACTTGTAACATTTCCATCCGCCGAAATATCGGTTGTCAGTATCGGATATTTCTCTCCTACAAGAATTGTAGCTTCATGCCCATTAAGAACCAGTATTTTAGGATTTGAGAGGACATTTGCCTTGCCCTTCTCTTCTAATGCGTTAATAACTGCTTCAAACCTTGGAGATTCCAGTCGTTTGTATGTAGCTGTAAGTCCTGTAAAACCTGTTGATGGGACTGTTACAGTTCCACCTTCTACCACTCCTCTTAATGTCTCTCCAAAATCTCCATAACGAATGTCCCCTACCGCAGTTCCTAGCGAGTTAAGAGTTTTCCAGTCAATCCCTATATCCCTTGTTAGGTCATGGCTTACCTCTACAATCAAGGTTTGAATAAGAACTTGTTTTGGAAGCTTATCAAGTTCTTCAACAAGTTGTCTTATCTTCGTGAGATACTCAGGAAAATCTCTCACTATAAGCATTCTTGAAAATTCTTCCCTCTTGTTAGCGGTTCTCGGGACAACTCCCATACTTCCTTCGCCGCTGCTTATTCCTCCAACCGGCCAGCCGCTGCGTATAGTGCTGTAGTAAACAGTTGTATTCCCTTTTGATGAGAGACACTTTTTAATAGTTTTTTCAATCTCTTCTGCGTTTACATATTTCAGATGAAAAATCTCGGTAGTTGTTCCAAGAATCGCTTCGTCTTCTGCCGCTTTCAAAGATTTCAATCTTTCTAAGCTGCCTACTTCAATAATATTGCCTCTCTTCAAGTATCCAAAATCTTCTGTCCCCAAAATAACCCTAAGAGCGTTCTCTAATCTTACCTCCGTAAGATGCACAGTTACTTCGCCCTTTACCTCCTCACTTACAATGATATTAAGATTATGCTGTTCTGCCAGAACCCGAAGTACATCTCTAATTTCGGCATTATCAAAATCTAAGCTGATTAAGAGCTCTTCCTCTGAATGTAATATTCCATTCCCTGAAGGAAATAGAAAAAAAACAACTAATAGTAGAACAAAAAATTTACGAATCCTTTTATTCATTTTTCTCAACCTCTTTATTCTTGTGTAAGTATAAGTTCCTTTCCGTCCTTTGTCAAAACAACTCTATTTTTCTGAATACTGATAACTTTATATTCTCCAACTATATCGCCTTCTTTTACTATTTTATCACCAATTAGCGCCATAGGAGTCTTTCCTTTCCACGCTATACCTTTAAGAACAAGAGAAGCAATATGATGTCCTTTCGTCTGCATTTCTTTTCCTTCTGAAACTTCAGCTGAAGGAAAGAATGGGTCTCTTCCATATTGTTCAGAAGCTTTTGCTTTTTGAAGTTCAATAATTTCCTTCAGTTCAGGAGTAACTTTGGATGGCAGGATAACCTCTTCCTTCTTTTCTTTCTTTTGTTTTTCAACAGAAACTATACTCTTCCCTTCTTTTGCGGGAGATGTTTTCTTTTTTGCTTTTCCTACTTGATTAATAACAACAAATACCAAAACACCCACTAGAATGGCAGTCATTATTAACTCTTTAGTAGTTTTACTCATTTCCCCGATTCATCTGTGGATAGAAAATAACTGCTCATTACCAGGCGAACCATGAGATAAGGAGCTATTTTCTCATCCTTTTCAATTTTTAGGTCCTGTACTTTAAATAAGAGCGGTAATTTACTAACGCTCCCCAGGTAGTTAGCTAAGGCAAGGTAAGTAAAATGAGCAATAATTTCAATATCCATTCTGCCTATTTCCCCTTCCTCTGTTTTTTCTTTTATATCCGGGGTTAAAGAGACTAATTTTATGTCCAATTTATTAAGCTCTCTGCTCAATTGATTAACAATCTCAGGAATATTTACTGTATCCGGCAATTTTTTATTAAGAGAAGAAAAGCTGCTTTTAGCTTCCTCTATTTTTTGATATATTATAGGCAAAGTTGTTACTTCCTTCCGAGCTTTTTCCAATTTATTTTGAACAGACTCTAAATCCTTCCTCAATTCATTCAACTTTTTGTTCCCTGGTAAAAAACCAAAAAAGAAAAATAGAATTAAAGCAATTAATATTACTCCTAAAACTATAAAACTTTTCTCCTGAGAACCAATTCTCATAAAATATCCCTATTAGAATTTCTCATAAGTTAGTATACTATTTTACAATTCAGCTCAAAATCTGCTTTTCCTGTTTCCATATTCTTTAGAAAAGATAACATCTCCACCTGAGAGAAAAATGGAGAAGTTCTAAGTTGGATCAAAAATTCAGCCAAAGGGAACTGTTCAATGGAAGCAGAAGAAACAATGCTTCCCTTCATGAACAATTTCATTACTTCCTTAGAAGAAGTGTCTAGCGATATAGAACTTAATACTATACCTTCAGGAATAAGTCGGGATACTTCTTTCAAAACTCCTTCCCAAATGGGCTGCTTTCCTGCCTTAAGAAAAACATTCTTCATCATATCCACTTTTTTTTGCCAATTTTGCAGTTCGTCCAATGCGCCTAATTTCTCCTCAACAGGAGCTAAATATGCTTTGCTGTTCTTAATCAATTCGTGTTGTTGTTTTATTTTTGCTGAGACCAATCCATAAAGAGAGAACAAAGCAAGAGCAAATGAAATAATTGCTATGGTAATACCTGTTTTTATACTGGAAAGTTTATAAGTAAGTTTAAGTTGGGGAGGGAGAAGATTAATCTCTTTTTCCTTATCCAAAGCTGCTCCAAGAGCAAAGATTAAATCAGGACCGATCTTTTCTAGGTTTTTTTTCTGTTCAGGAGGCAATTCCAGAGAAAGATTTTTCAAAGGATTAAAGTGAATTATTTCTGAGTTTAAGCTTTTACTTAAGAATTCATCTAACCCCTTAAGATTAGAACCGCCACCGCATAAGTATATTCTATCCACTTTAGTATTGGACTCTCTCTCATAAAAAGTAAAGGACCGATTTACTTCTCTTAAAAACCGTTCCGAGAAAGGTCTCATCATAGCGGAAATTTGAGAGAAAGGAATATCTCCTTCAATCTCCTTTTTATCCTCTTCTCCAATTATTCCATAGTCTTTCTTTATAGCTTCTGCCTGTGTATAAGATAGTGTCTTTTTCCCTTCCTTTGTAATTATAGGTCTTAGTAAGGATTTAGTTATATCATCCCCTCCCATATATACTTCTCTTGTGAGCTGGAACTTGTTTCCTTTAAAAAAATTCATAGTAGTGACTCTACCCCCCACATTCATAAAGACTGCCACTTCCTTTTCATCCATTATTTTACTAATTTTCAGCAGGTTCTGGAGAAGATATCCAACTGTATTGCAACTAACAGGAATAAGTTTTGCCTTTTGCAAGGTATCAACTTTTTCTTCTATTACTTCCTGAGGGCTGACTACTCCTATGATCCTGCATTCATTACTTCCAGGTAAGGGAGTAGAACTAAAATCATAGAAACTAGTTTTAAAATCAAAACTAGTTTCTTTCTTTAACCTCATTACAATCGCCCCTTCTAAATCTTTGCCAGAAAGGGTGGATGGCAAGGTGAATGAAGAAACATTAATCTGCTGAGGACCATTAACGAAAAAATTTACATTTTTACCTTCAAATTTACCATCTTTCAACATAGATGGCAGGGTTTGAATGATAAAACGTGAGACTTCTTCCTTATTCGCTCTTATTTCCTGAGGAATTTCTTTATAGGCTGCTCCTGTAAGACGAGATCCTCTAAATTGAGCAATTTTTATACTAAAAAACCCAATATCTAAACCTAAAAAGAGAGGTGTTAAAGTAAACCTCGTTAGAGATTTATTCCGTAAGCTTGTCGTATAGGGCAGGAAAAACTCTTTATAAATCTTCGTGCTACGTTGAGCTAAAATCTCCAATGGAGTCACAATCTTAACCCTCTGTAGAGAATGAATGCTCCTAATAAAAATAAGATTATTCCTGCCATTCTACGATAAATAAAAGCTCTTTCATCTGAGAAAAGAAGGCGATTGCCTAAATTGTTGGCTTTTTGAAGCATACCAGGGGAAAACACAAAAAGTAATCCTAAAAGAAAAAAGACTCCTCCCCATACAACGCATGCTGTCATATTACCATTTCCTTTGGAGCTGCTCAAGTTCCAGAATATAACTTATAATAATATTCCAGTTGGCTTGATTTATAGAAACAAATTCAAAAGCAACCTGATATTTGCCATCTACTTCTTTTAATCGAACTACCTTCCCTTTTACTATTAGTGTCTCTTTCGTTGATAGAATAAAAAGTGTTAATTCCAACTCATCTCCCATCTTTATCTCATCCTTTGAAAAAGGAGAAACAGAAACTCCGCCTTCACTTATATCTACGCTCCATTTACTCTTTTCCTCTCCATTTTTCCACCGACACCTTATTGGAATCACTGTCTCGTAGCGAAAATGCTTTCTCCTTTTCTCCCATCCAAATTTTGCTTCCTTTACAGAAAAGCTTATAAGAGGCACAGAAACTTCATTATAGCGCACTATAGAAGCATCAATTACTGGAAGGCCTTTTTCAGTATCAAAATGGCTCATTAATGATATTCTTAGCTTTGTGCCAGGGGAAAGCGAAGAAGAAATTTCCTCTTCATAAGAGCCCTCTACTTTTAGCAGATCTGACGTTACATCTTTTATCTTTGAGACAAATACATAGCGTTTTTGTCCACTAGAAACAAATACTTTTACCTTTTCTCCCGGCTTTAAGAATTTTATCTCCTCAGGGAACATAATACCTCCCGCCTAAAGCTCAAAGTGCAAAAGTTAAAAGAAAACAAATTTTCTTATCTAATCTTTTACTTTTACTTTTTACTTTTTACTTTATTTACTATACCTAAAACTTTCAGAAAAATCAAGCACTAACCCGATTACGTCCAGCTTTCTTTGCGCGGTAGAGCGCCTTGTCTGCGGCTTTGACCACCTGCTGTGGACTCTTATGGCGACCATTTTGTTCAGCCACCCCAATGCTGATGGTAATGGAGACTCCCTTTCGGGAGTTTTTCATGGCTTTTGAGCTTTGCGATTTAGCACGGGAGCGACTGCGACTGCGGATGAGAAAGTTCGACAATTGGAGCTCTTTTCTTAATTGCTCCAGGTGCGGTATAACTTCGTCCACAAATTTACCAGGGAAAATTATAGTGAATTCTTCTCCTCCGTAGCGAAATGCTTGGCCGCCTCCGCTCACTTTAGACAGCTTTGAGGCAACCATGTGCAATACCTGATCCCCCACATCATGTCCATACCGATCGTTAAACTTCTTAAAATAGTCAATATCAAGCATTGAAACTGTGTAGCCCTCCTCAATCTCAAGTTTGAGGAGGGCCTCGTCCAGGGCTTGCCGCGCAGGCAGGCCTGTCAATTTATCTTTAAAAGCCATACTGTGGGAAGTTTCAATTACTGAAACAACCAAAATAAGACTAGCTGTAGTAAGGTACATTGTGGAATGATATTCAACCCAGCCATTGCTTAAGGCAAAAAAAGTCGATATCAATGCCCAGAAAAAGCCGCTTTCAATAGCATCCCGGTGCATAATAAAGCGAATAACAATAATGATGAATGCTGCTCCAAAAGTGAACAGAGCCGGCTGGGACATGGATGTGCGGCTGAAGAGATGAGTATCAATTATTGAATATTCGAGATAGGCGCAAATATCAAAATAATGGTAACGACAGATGTGAACGACAACCGATGCCTGTAAGAGAATCAGACTCATACGCCATAGACCGCGTATAGTCACAATTCCTCGCTCCTTTATCAAAGAGAATACAGCAAGATTCAGCGGCAACAGAATGCTTGCAGCGTTATAAATAATTCGTCCTAGTCCCATCGATACCTCACTGCCAGAAACAAAGTGAAACAGCGAGCTATCAGCTAAAGCCAAAAAAAGAATAGGGAAAATTAATCTGCTTCTATTGAAACGCCAGCCAATCAATATCCCTGTGCCCAAAACTACATATGAATAGACATTAACAACCGCAGGCAGCGACTCAGCCAGCATGTCCAGGTGTACAAAGACCATCGCTATCAGGAATAGAAGACCACCTGGCATAAAAAATGAGAAGAGAGCTTTTATAATCACAGATATTATGTAATATAACCTATAAGAGTATTCCAACTGGCTTGGTCCATAGAAACAAACTCAAAAGCTGCTTGATATTTGTCGTCCCCTATTGGATCTAAGCGAGTTACTTTCCCTTTTGCTTTTACTATCTCTTTCCCTGAGGGAATAAAAAGATTTAATTGAAAAATATTTCCTATTTTTATCTCATTCTCCAAGAAGCTAGAAAGAAGAATTCCTTTTTCACTTATATTCGTGCTCCATTTACTCTTTTCCTCACCAGTTTCCCATCGGCATCTTACAGGAATCGTTGCTTTATACCTGGAATATTTTCTCTTTTTTTCCCATCCAAGCGTAGCCTCCTTTGTAGAAAAACTTATAAGAGGCAGAGGAGTTTCACTATAATGTGTTACAGAAGTATCAATTACTGGAAGACCTTTTTCTGTATCAAAATGCGACATTAAGGATATTTTTAGCTTTGTGCCAGGGGTAATTAAAGAAGATATCTCTTCTTCATAAGGTCCTTCTACTTTCCCCAAATTTGAAGTTACATCCTTTATCCTTGAAATAAATACATAGCGTTTTTCCCCACTGTGAATAAATATTCTCACTTTTTCTCCTGGTCTTAAAAAACCTATCTCTCCGGGGAACATAATACCTCTCGCTTTGCTTGAGCAAACCACAAAATCCGAAATCCTCCCGAAAGCATTCGGGACGAAATCCTAAACAAATCCAAAATCTTAATTTTCAAAATTCTAAACCTGTGTTTATCCATTTTCTAAATTTTCCACAGTAACTTTCTGAGTTCTTTCGGCAAAGCTGATTACAAAAGGAAGAAAAAAATTATCCCTACCTAACAGATTAAATGAGACTGTAAATTCATAAGAAAAAACAATTTTGCAGGGAAAAGTTTTCTCTCCTAATTTCAATGGCAGAGTATGAACATGTCCAAGTATTCTTCCTCCAATACCTTCTAAGTAAATTGACTTTCCTTTTTCAATCTCTATTCCTAAATAATCGGCTATTTCTGTTCGGAAGATGGAGAACGTTGCTCCTGAATCGACTAACGCTTTAACAACTAAAGATCTTTTTCTGCCTTTTAATTCTACATCTATCACAGGAAAAGACTGTTTACCTTTTTTTAAATAAGAAAATTCTTGTTTCATAGTATGAGAATATAGGGACCTTCTTCCCTGCGTGGTACTAACAGAACAGATGGTTTTTTCTTAAATGAACGACTTCTCATGCTTCTCATCAAATCTTCAAGCGCCTTGCTATGCCCCACAATTTTATTTTCATAAAAAGCTACCCACTCACCAGCAAACCGTTCTAAATCAGTACATCCCCCCTTTTTCTCTAATAAAATCTTATCTTTCATCCGGAAAACGTCCCTTCTGTCATTGCGAGCGTTAGCGAAGCAATCTCATCCTGTCTGTTGAATTCCAGAGCTTCTTTCAATGTTATAGCGAGATTTTTCATCAATTCACCATGCGTATGTCCTTGGCAATTTACGCCTGGCACTTCTTCTATCCAGCCAATCGTCATCTTTTTTTGTTATTGCCGTGTATTTGTTTTCTCTCATAGCTAAAACCCTCCTATTCCATTTTTGCTTTCCAATTTTGAGTTTTTATTATACTTAAAACTTTTATAAAATCAAACACATTGTGCTTTAGAGTTTCCCCAAATTTTAACAGATTTGGGGACCAATTACAGGGAGGATTATCTATTCCCACTTCCTAACTTCCACAACTTACTGATATTACTAATGTTACGCTTCCTACTATCAAAAAAATGGGGAAACTCAAGGATCATTCATCTATTGTCTCTGCTTTAGCATATATATTTTTTGGAGTCTTCTTGTAATACTTAAACAGAGCTGGACATAACCAGCCTTCCATTTTTAAACTATCTGAATAATACCAATTCCCATCATTTTCTTTTCTTAACCATGTTAATTTTATTTGATAACTTGGAAATGGATTAACTGAAAACAATAATCTAAACCCATTTTTAGCATTTGGAATATCCTTTGTAATCTGATTAATTATTTCGGGTATCCCCGCGACAAATGGTTCTTGATATAAATTCACTCTTTTATCGTCAAAGACCCATGTTCCATTATGCCAATATGGCTTTATTATTAATATTGCGTTATCGGGTGCATCTAGATTTTTCTGTTTATATGAAAATATTATAAACACGATTGCAATACTTATTAATAAAATAACTAAATATCTCAAGTAATCCTCCTTTTATTCTTGTCGAACAACTAATATGCAAACTTTGTATTTTCCGTTTTTTATACAATAAAACTTGGTTATTAAGATAATTCTGCGATTATGTACTTTGTACCTCGAATTTAATCTCTTTTAATCCTTCACTTCCTTCCATGTATAGCTAAAACTGACTGCGCCGGGAACAGCATTGGGGTCATTCTGCTGCCAGGGGAGATCGCCTCGGAAAGCTTCAGTATCTTTCTCTATTTCTAAATTGGTCAAAGGGCTGTCCGGGGTGAGAGTTAGCCCACGTCTTGTTGCTAAGTTTCCCGTAATTTTAAGATTACTGCTTTCGGGAACTCCGAATTTATCATCCGCGTAAATACAGCTATATACATCTGTTGCTCCAGCAGGTTTAATATAGATTTGTTTGGCAAAATAGCATCCATCATCTGTGGTAACATATAGATTATACCACCAGTATTCAGTAGTAAGAGCGGGAAGATCAAAGTTACAGGTAATATATGTTCCATCATTGATCTCATTTTCCTGTTCTCCTGAAAGATCTTCAACTTCTTGCCGTGGATAGTCGCTTATTTCAATGATATCTATAGCGGCACCTGAATTTTTAGTATAAATCTTAAGATAGATGGTCCCTTCATTCTCAAACTCACTTGTCTCCTGAGTAAAACCAGCATCCTCATAACATCTAATAGAATGTTGTGGTTCGGAAGGGCTACCGTTAATAAAGTAGGCATAAACCTGATTTCTCAACTGGGTTCTATTACTTCTTCGGCAAATCTGCACCCGGAAGTAGTACCAGTCATTTCCATCGGGCGGTGGTGGCAAACTACTGGTATGAAACGTATAGGAAAAGAGATCCCCACTTGGTGTTCCTATATAGACATCGTTATAATAGGATAGGTCATGGTTAGCAATGGTTATCCAACCGTATGCTGAACGCCAGTCTCCAGGATTACGTTGATAAGTGATAGTAATATTCTCATTATTAAAAATAAATGTATCTTCTCCCGCGCTATCCTCAATATTCAATATTCTATCATCTTCATAATAAGGGGGTTCAATAAGCTCTTCCTGATAACTTACATCCCCAAAAGACACTAAAGCCAAAGTACATCTATCTCTCCAGAGTCCTATTATCCCACTATGAGGTTCAATATAGCCATTGATAGTCATGTTTCCCCCGGCTACAATAGTCCCTACCCCGGCAGCATAATTATTCCCGAAAATCTGCGGTCCTCTATAGATGACATTTCCAATAGTTACATTACCTTCGGCAAATATCAAAGTAGCTGTCCCGCTGAGGATGGAATTCAGCGGAAGATCTCCTGTAATAGTAAAGTCACCAAGATGATAATTCCCCTGCGCTTGCGCTCTTTGCCTATAGTAGTCTTTAGTCTCCTCCCCCATATAAGGAGGCAGAATTACACCAGTATCGGCATAGGCTCCATCTCTCCAAGGGGTGCCAGTCCAGCCGGATGCATCTATTTGATTAGCTGAATAAACAGTGCCAGCCACTACCTGTCCACTGCCATTTAAAAACGTAATTGTTTCATTGGAATGGACATCAGCATCGCCGTCATTATCTTCGGTTGTAGAAAGAGTATAACTGCTTCCGTCAAAAACTAATGGGGAATCGGCAATAACATCTTGTGAGTCAGTATACAAAGCATAACTATAAATTGGATGAGTGCTTTCATTAATATCATAAATCCCTTCCATTTCTACTATTCTCTGTGCCCGGAAATTAGTTTCTTGAGGCACATAACCCTTGGAAGTAACTATTATTCCTGTATCACTCTCTACTTTTACCCGCCAGGTGCCCCTGCCCAGAGTTTGTTCCGGAGTCCAATCTGTAGCCCATAAATTATCCTGTGTATTAAGATACCAGACAGCATACTGCCTGCCGGCTTCAGCAATCTGCAGAGCCTGCTGAGACGCTAAAAAATTGACCTTGCCAGCGCTTTGAGTGGAAAAAAGCGGACATATCACAAGTCCCAGAAGAGAGAAAAGAATCAGAACAAAAACAGCCATAACTGCAGCTACGCCTCGGTTGTTTCCAGAAGGCAGAAGGCAGAGGGCAGAAGGCAGAAAATTTTCAGCTTTTGAGTTTTGCGTTTTGCATTTTGCGTTTTGAGTTTTTTTCATAGGTTCCTGGGATAGACTTGAGACTGCAGCGCTATCTCTTCATCGCCCTTTTTAATAGTAAGGTTTATCTGGATTCTTTTAATATTAGTCTCCTCTTCCTCCGGGGTAGCAGGGTCATTCACTACTGGAGGATTGCCGTCACTGGTAGTATACTGAAAAGTTAGACTGGTCAAGTCAGTTGCCAATTCATCGCTATTTCGCAGAAGAGAACCGCCGGAGCGTCTGAAATTGATTAGGTTATAATAAGCATCTTCAAATTCTATTTCTTCGCTATCAGCTTTATAAATGCTATAGACATCTTCAATCTGCCTGATCTCTCTGGACATTCTTCCCATAGCTAACTCCCCATCAGATAAAATAACCTCTCTTACAGTTACGAAACTGTACACGTTCATCACTTGCAATAACAGCATCGCAGTGATACCCGCTATTATGCCTGTTATTACAATTACCATGATAAGCTCAATTATGGTAAATCCTTTTTTATCAACAGTCAGAATTTCTTTAAATTTTTGACTTTTGACTTTTGACTTTTGACTTTTCATTAGTATCCTTGCATTACTGTAACCAATTCTATATCTCCTGTCTGACTGTGGCTAATCATTACAATAATCTTCTTGAAATCGGTAGGACCTGTTACTTCTATATTTAAATCTCCAGGTTCAACATAATAGACATCTACAGAACTGCTGTAATTTGGATAGCCGCTAATGGGATCTTCACTATATCCCTTAAAATCATCAACATCATCATAATCATCTCTGGTTGCTTCTTCAGGACCTAATGTTACTGTCCACGGAGGATCCGTGTTCTCGTCGTATCTTTTACTCTCTATTTCTTCAATTAAATCCTGGCCTAAAAGAGTAGCCGTGGGGACAAACTGTCCTTCAGCGCTCTTAGCGACTACATTGCTAAACATAATAAGAAGGGGCAGCATAGCTATGGAAAGGACTACTATTACTATAATTATCTCTATTAGAGTCATTCCTCTCTTAATAAACCACAGACCATAGACCATAGACCATAGACCACAGTGTTTTTTATTTTTCACTTTGCCTTTTGCGATTTTCATTTCTATTTAACCATTTCTGTTTTGCCCGTGTTGGGAGTTACCTGTATAGAAATTTGCTCACCACTACATTTTAGCACCACCTCGCCAGTTACTGTCAATGGCGTATCTGATGCATCAGAAGGTGTACCAAAGCAGTCAAATCTTACTTCATTTCCGCCTGTAAAGTTAGCTGAGTAAAGATCAACCCCTTCAAAATGTTCATCATCATAATCCACAATTAAAGAAGATCCGGGACGATGGGGATCTTCTACCGGGGTATCTGCACCGTCCTGATATACTGTGTATTTCTCCTGAGCGGGTTCAAACAAAATTCCATGTATCTGGTGTTTGGACATAGCCAGCTTTTGAGCGTATTTTATATCAGAAACCAGTTTTTGCCCTGCCCCATCAAGCTTAAATGAATGAATGCCTCCAATTTTTGGTATTAGAACTACCGCTAAAATAGAAACAATTAAAATCACCATAATTAACTCAATCACTGTAAAGCCATGGCAGCCTATGGCTGCAATTTTTAATTTTAAATTTTTAATTATTTTCTCCATTCTAATCGCCACTCTTTCCTTGCCCCTCCAACTCATCCCCTTACCCTTCTCTTCCAAGAGAAGGGATAGCCCTTTCCCTCTCTTCTCAAGAGAGGGTCAGGGTGAGTTAAATATTATCTTCTCGCCTTTCTAATTTTTCAAGCAGTTTGTGCGCCGCCTCTTTATCCAGCCCCAAGTCTTTATAAAGTATACCCAGCTTAAAACCGAGCCTGTCCTGAGAGGGATTGAGTTTTTTTGCCCTCTCAAGATAGTTTACAGCCCTAATTTTATCGTTTGCAGAACCGCTTTTGTATAATATATCAGCTAAGAGCTCATAATTAATCGCTTCATAGGGATTTGACTTAATGGCTTTATGAAACGCCGATTTAGCGCTTTCCGCATCTTCCAGCTTAAAATAAGTTTTTCCTAAGTTAGTCCACACATTAGAATTCAAAGAACTTAATCTGCCTGCTTTTTTGAAACTTTCTAAAGCTGTGAGAAAATCGCCCTTTTTGGACTGTATCAGTCCTTTCTCGTTATAAATCTGCCCCTGATAAGGAAGGCTGCTAACCCAGACAAGCAGAAGAAATACAATCCCAAGACTCGGATAAAGAAATTTCTTGCTTGAAGCAGAAATCTCGAGAGTTTTTACCCCTAAGGAGCTTTCTTTGCCAACAAAAGCAAAATACAGATAAAGAACTACCATTAGCGCAGGAATATATATATTGAATTCCAAAAAACTGTGTAGAAAGAAACAGACTGAGCCCATTCCTATACCAATAAAGACAGGCTCTTTTCCTCTTTTTTTGAAAATAATATTAAAGAGGAGATAGAGATAAAAGAAGATTAGATAGATAAAAGCCCCCAGCCCTAATATCCCTGCTTCAGAAAGAAGCTGCAGATAATCATTGTGGGCAAAATGGTGAGTGCAGGATTTGAAACTAGAGTGTTTATACTTGGGATAAATTTGATAGAAAGTTTGGATTCCGGTTCCGAAAGGAAAACTTCCTTTAATGATTTTAAAGCCGCTTTGCCAGTATTTGAAACGCGCCTGAACACTTGAGACTTTATAAGGGGACAGGAGGCTTTTTGTTCTACTGGCAAGCCCAGAGTTCCTAAATGTTTGATCATAAGTAAAAAGCAGACCTAAAGAGAGTACTAAAACCAGTAAAGAAATGATGAGCCATTTCCATTTTAGGTATTTAATAACCAGAGGAATAAAAATTAAGAAACTTAAGAGAAAAGCTAACCAGCTGCTGCGAGCGCCTGTCAATAAAAGAACCAGAAAATTGAATCCTCCTAACCAAAAGAAAAACTTTTTTTCTTTGCCCAAACTTATGGCCAAAGGTACGCTGAGAAGAAGATAACAGGCGAAATTATTGTGATAGGCAAATACAGAATCAACCGCAGGAACTCTCTCTAGAAAATATTCTATTAGTCCGTATATACTCAAAATAGTAACCCAGATAACCAAAACCTTAAAAATTAAAAGAAATTTAGAAGTAGAAAGAGTATTCAGAGCTGCTAAGAAGATAAGAAGGTAAGAGAAAATTCTCATAATCTCAGTGAGACTGGAATAAGGGTAAATGGAGTAAAAAAAGGACGAGCCAATAATGAATAATAAAAGTAACAGCGGAATATACAGAGGTGTAATAACAAAGGAAATCCTGCTGTTTTTGAGCCCTCTTAAAAGTGAGAAGAAAAAAAGAGTTAAAGAAAGAAGTAATGTTAAGGTAAGTATCTTTAAATCCAGGAATCCATAATCAAACGGGGTAATTATGATTATGAGGATTAAAACATATTGTATAATTCTTTCCATAATTCTATTTCTATTGTTTGATCGTAAATAGAAACTGCTTTCACTTTTTTATTCTCTCATGAACTTAAATAAACTTTCTCCAAAACAGCCTTTAACTTGGAAGTATTTACCTTGAGAGAGTAAAAATTTTCAACTGTATTTCGGCCTTCCTTTCCCATCTTTTGCCTGAGAGTCGGGTCCTCAATGAGCAAGGATAACTTTTCAATCCATTCATCATTAGAATCCGCTAGAAATCCATTGATTCCATCCTTGATAATTTTGCCATTTTCTCCGATGCGGGAAGCAACTGCAGGCACGCCTACTCCCATGTATTGTAAGATCTTACAACCACATTTCCCTCGAGTCCATACATCGTCTGTTAGGGGCATTATTCCAATATCAAAATCCTGCAGTTCCTTGACCTCGGAATGCAGATTCCAATCACGGCTATCCACCTCGACATCATCGATTTTAAAACCGTTGGCACCAATGATGCGTATGGTAATATTATATCTCTGGGAAAGCACCTTAAAAACTGTCCTCAACTGGTCAAGGTAGATGCTAGTGGTAGGATTTCCCATCCAGCCGATGACAATGTTTTTGTTATTATCATTTTTATAGTCTCTCACAGCATATCGGTCGGTATCTATTACGGTTGGAATTACTGAAACATTGCTATTATAATTTAAGATATAATCCCTGAGGTAATTATTGCCCGCAATAACATGTCTACTCATCTTTAGGATCCGTGGAATGGCATTATAACGCAATCTGTAAAGGGTGCTTCGCTTGCGGCGCGGCGGCAAATAGAAGAGGCTTTCATCAATATCGAAGATTAGTTTTTTATTCAAATGAGAAATTATCGTTTCAATGACGGGAAAGGTCTGAGGCAGCACACACTTTTGCACGAAGATAATGTCATATCCGTTAAGAGAGCTCAGTTCCCTGAGTCGTTTTAGGAAGACTAGACCGTGATAGGGAATTTTTTTAAGGAGACTCTCGGTGAAATATGCTTTTGAGAAATGTTTGGAAGGTATGCCAGGGCTCACGGTGCATTCAATGCCTTCTTGCTCCAGAAACCTTAAGTACTGATAGACCAGGTATCTACTGGCTGCTCCAAGCTCTGCGGTCTGTGTTAAGAATAGGACTCGCATTTTTCTCATCGAATAGCCTCTCTAAAAACCGCTAAACAGGCCTTCAATTTCTGCCTTGCTTCTAATTGCTCCCTGCTCAATAGATAGAGAATAGAAAAGATAAATGTTCTTAGGAGCAGTCCATATACAATCAGAAACCTTAATAAGATTACCGAGGTCTGCCCATAATGCTTCCGAAAGAACTTAATCAGGCTGCGATACATTTCCATCAAGTTAATGCCTCTATCCTGGTTGCAGCTGGCTCCCCCATAATGAATTATTTGCGCCTGGGGGAGAAAAAACACCTTCCAGCTTCGCTTTTTCATCCGGTAGCACCAGTCAACCTCTTCATAATAGATAAAAAATTGCTCATCTAGAAGCCCAACTTGCTCAATGGCTTCCCTCCTTACCATTAGAGCCGACCCCATTGGTTGGTCAACTTCCCAAATATCACCGTGATCCCAATATCCCATCCTATATTCACCAATAACCCTATTTTTAGGAAAGATCCTATTTAATAAAGTCTCTTCAAATAATGTCGTTAGAAGCGTAGGAAAGCTTCTGCAGGAAGGCTGTAAGCTCCCATCTGGATTTAGCAACTTAGGGCCACATGCGCCAGCTTCAGTATGTTCATCCATGAATTCTACCATAATATCTAAAGCATTGGGTAAAACAATGGTGTCCGGATTTAACATTAATACATATCTTCCTCTACTTTGTTTTATTGCTTGATTATTAGCTCTAGCAAATCCTAAATTCTCTTTATTTTTTATTATTTTAACTTGAGGAAATTCGTTCTCGAGCACTTCCATGCTTTTGTCAGAAGAAGAATTATCTACTACAAACACCTCAAGTTTTAACTTACAACTTTTGTAAATGGAATTTAGGCAATCTTTCAAAAACCCTTCAGCATTCCAATTAACTATTACAATTGAGAGAACTTGCGTCGTAATGTCCATATCAATTTAAGAGAACCAATGTCTCATATCTACTGCAGAAACCACTCTTCTCTCCTGAATTAATCTACGCCGGGAAATGGCATACGGTAACAGCCTTAAGAGTCGGCTTATGGCCCGGAATCGATAAGGTCGCAGACAAAGAGTGTTTACGAGCTGTTTTATTTCAAACATAGCAAGATGAAATAAATCGTGGAGACAGTTACTCACTATGTCATTCTTTATCATGGTCAAATA
This sequence comes from bacterium, assembly GCA_030652805.1. Classification (NCBI taxonomy): domain Bacteria; species bacterium. The sequence continues at coordinate 36,423 of JAUSPT010000044.1, forward strand.
CCTGTTCCTGAAAAGTAGGTAGTCCATGGTTCTCGAGCTAGCTCGATGGGGCAACTCATCGGGAAAACTACCCCCAATATGATATCCAACCGCGACCGGGGTATAGATACACTTCCAGCCAAAAAGTTGACTCCTCCAGCTCAAATCAGCATCTTCAAAATACATGAAATAGGCTTCATCAAAATACTCTCCGCCGATTTTAATATCGTCCAACATTTCTCTCCTACAAAGGCAAGCAGTCGCAGGAACTCCGAAGACATATAAGCGCGTGTCATATTGACCACGGTCGGCTTCACCTGAGCCAAGGTTAAGAAAATTTCTGTTCTTTCCAATCTGTATGCCAGCTGAATCGATGATGTTTGTAAATGTTCCATCCAGCTTCATCCGCAGCAGTTTCCCACAGGATGAGCCAATTTTATTACTACTCTCAACAGCTTTAACAAGCTCGCTTACATATGTCGGCTTTAGATAGACATCTGCATTGAGAAGCATTATGTATTCTCCCTTAGCCAGCGCAAAGCCACGATTGTTGCCCTTACAGAAACCCTCATTAACAGAATTTCTTACCACTACAGTAGCAGGGTAGTTCATCGTAACAAATTCTACTGATCCATCAGACGATGCATTATCAATGAGAATTACCTCAATCTTTTCGTAAGTTTGTTGATATACAGAATCCAAACATCTTTTTAAAAAGCTCACGTCCCTATTGACAATGATAACAGACACAAAATTCATTTTTTGATAGTTTATTATTTAAGTGTTTTACTCCTTGCTCCACAGATATTTCCCAGCAGGCCGCTAAACCTTAAAATAAAAGTTATGACTCCTTCTTTTAAAACCCTAGCAGGTTTGTAGCCTCTTTGCAAAGCATAAATTGTCTGATGTATTATTTGGAGGAAAATATTAAAGGGGGAAAATAAAATCGAATATAAAATACCTTTCCTTGTTCTTGGGTTACCTTTGATATAGTTGAACATTCTTGCGCATTTGAGATGATAGATAAAAAATTCCATTGGAGTATAATTGTGAGAGTGAAATACCATAGAGCTTGGTTCATATATTATTGTATATCCTTCTTCTAGCATTTTTTTTGACCAATCTTGATCTTCCGCTAAAACTAATCTTTCGTCAAATGGCTCTTTCTCCCAGATTCTTTTTTTTATTGCGCAACTCACAGTAGAAAATTGGATTAAATCGTTAATAAAAAGGTTGATCTCATCTTTTGAAACATTCTTAAGTTGCTTTATCATTTTTATTGGTGGCATTCCATTAAAGAGGTCTAGCTTCATATATAAGTGGCAATTTTCTCTGGGAAGATGTCTGCTATATACTCCAGCCACTTTATCATTATTTTTGAAGTTTCCAATCAGAGATGAAAGCCAATATTCGTCTTTAGGGATAGCATCACCATTTAGAAAAACCAGATATTGTCCACTGGCTAAACTAGCGCCAAGATTTCTTGTTTTTCCATGGCCGAATTCTTCGGGTTTGATTTGGATAAGTGTGACCTTCGAAAATTTTTTGATTATTTCTACAGTTTTATCAGTTGAACTGTCATCTATAACCATGACTTCAAAAGGGAAAGAAGTTCTCTGTTTGAAAACCGTTGTGAGAGTATCAAATATATTTTCTTCCGCATTTTTAGTTAGAATGATTATGGAGACTTTTTCACACATATTTAATAATTTTCTTAATCCACCCTACGAGTATTTTCCCCAAAAAAGTTTTTTTAATGCGTTCCTTCCAAAACATTAGTTGCTTGTTTTCTAAGAAAATTCGGCTTAGGCGTATATTTACCTTCCCATAATGCATTGAGTCTAACAGAGCCTGATTTAAAAATTTATAGTCAACCCCCTTTATTTTTGCCTCACCTGGATTTCTTCTATAACTGTCATGGTTAGCAATCAAAGATAAATTATTTTCAATGCAATATGTATATAAATCACTTCCAGGATGCGGTGTATAGTACGCTGGGCTACAATGAGCGGGCTTAATCTTCTTAATCATTCTCACTGTATCCATCATTTCTTTCTTGGTCTCAGTGGGAATACCCATCATATAATTGGCCCAAATTTTTATTCCATATTTCTTACACATTTCAGCAGCTTTATAATTCTGTTCAACAGTAGTTCCTTTTCGTAAAAAATTTAATATTCTTTGGTTTCCGCTTTCAAACCCGATAATAAACATTGCTAGTCCTGAGTCCCTCATTTGCTTTACCAAATTTTCATTTTTACAAATGATGTCTGCTCTGGTTTGACAGTAGAAAGGCTGGTTAAATCCATTATTTTTATATTTTTCACAGAATTCATTTATCCATTTTTTATCTTCTGTCAAACAGTCATCATGGATTAAAAAACTCTTGAATCCATATCTTTTTTTTAAGATTTTCAGTTCTTCAACTACATTGTCAACTGACCTTCGTCGAACTTTTTTCCCAAAAAGAATTTTTTCTGAAGGCTGGCAGAAACTACAATTATATATACATCCTCTTCCCGCAATAATAGTGGAAAAAGGGCTGGGGAAGTCTTCTATGCAAGGTTTTTCAAAACCTTCATAAAGCTCTCTATCTATAAAAGGAAGTTTATCAAGCTCCGGCTTGATTCCTTGAATAATCCTTTTTCTATTTTTGCCTTCTTGAATATTTTTTAATAGATTAGTAAAACTTATTTCTCCTTCACCAAGCATGATATAATCAATTTTTGAGTTGGAAGCTACTTCATCCAACATCAAACTAGGATGTGGTCCCCCCACTACTATTTTAATCTCCGGATTAACTTTTTTAATAATGTCAATACATCGCATGTTGGAGTTTCCCCATTTTTTTGATAATAAGAAGTATAACGTTAGTAATATCAGTAAGTTAAGGAAGTTAGGAAGTGGAAATAGAGAATCCTCCCTGTGATTGGTACCCAAATCTGTTAAAATTTGGGGAATCTCTAAAAACCAAAACAAGGAGGATCTCAATGGAGAATACTAGCAAAACAGCAGGCAAATTAAAAGCGCAGATCAAAATGTTCAGTAACAAGATAGGAAGAGGGCTATCGAAACCGAAGCAAAAGTTTTTGTTTGGAATGATGTATGGAATACAAGCATGCAAGGATATAAAATTATCAAACATTTCCAGAAGTTTGGAAGAAAAAATACGTTTAATAAAGACAGAGAACAGGTTATCCAGACAGATGTCACAGAAAGACCTGACACAAGAAATTAACAAGAAAATAATAGAGGAAGGAGCTTTAAGGATAAGTAATGATACAGTGTTAGCAGTAGATTTGGGAGATATTTCTAAGGAGCATAGTAAAAGTTTAGAATTTTTAGAGAGGGTGAGAGACGGAAGTACAGGAAAGATAAAGAAGGGATATTGGACATGTGAGATAGTAGGAGCGGACATAGACGGAGAAGAATTAATTCCGCTTTACAGCGAACTTTATTCAGCAGGAGCAAAAGGATTCAAAAGCGAAAATGAGCAGATAGAACATGCAGTAGAAGCGGTAAGCAGTGTGCTGAATGGCAGAGGTATATACTGCATAGACAGAGGAGGAGACCGCAAAAAGATAATAAAACCTTTTTTAGAAAATAAAAATAGGTTTGTAATAAGGATGGTTGGAACAAGAGATTTATGGATTGGGGATAAAAAGAGAAGGGCTCTAAGGATAGCGAATAACTGTCACTGCTGGAGAACAAGAGAATTAGTAATCAGAAAAGAAGGAAAACTGGATAGGAGAAAAATATCCATAGGTTCTAAGAAAGTGAAATTAACATTTTGGGATGAGCCGCTATGGATGGTAGTAATAAAAGGGTTTGGAGATAAACCAATGATGCTGCTAACTAATACAAAGCCGATAAGAAGCAAATATGATATGGAATGGATATTGGATACATATTTAACCAGATGGAAATGTGAGGAGAGCTACAGATTCATTAAACAGTCATACAATTTGGAGGACGTCAGAGTTAGAAGTTACATTGCGATAAGGAACACAGTAGCTTTGATTCATGCGATATTTTACTTTGTCAGTATTGAGTTAGGGAAAAAGATAAAACTGAACATATTATTGAGAAAGTTGTATGAGAAAGCGAAAAGATTTTTTGAGATACCAGACTTTAAGCAATACGCCATAGCTGACGGTATATACAAGGTTTTATTCAACTACAAATCTAAAAATTTCGCGAATTCTGACAAAAATAAATGCTCAAATCAGTTATCCTTCGATTTTGCAGTCACTTATGAATAAATTTTTTGGGGAAACTCCAGATCGCATGACTGGGTTGAAATCTACACTCATCATGGTTATACCAACTACATCAGGATTTTTATTCATTATTTTTTGAGTGAAGTCTTGCCAGTTCTTCAACCTGCGTAAATCTATTAGTTCAACATTACTAAAACCTTTGCTATTTGCAAAGGCAGCTATAGAACAAAGACCATGACTTATCCATGTGCTTTCAGTAAGGTCTCCTTTGCCAAAACTGTTAAATCCACACGACGTAATACTTGCATGAACCAGGGCTATTTTCATTGCTTATATTTCCTGAGACAGTTCCGTACAAAGGTAAATACCCGTTCAATTTTTCTTTTGCTCAAAAAACTAATCTTTCTCTCAAGATCGAGAACGTAAGATTTTACATTCTCATAGTCAATAAATTGTTCATTTATCTCCGGAACATCCAGACTCTTTGGTATATAATCTGCAACAGAGGCCTTTATCACAAACTGGCCAACAAGAGCATCGCCTTTTAGGAGATACTCTTCAAACTTCTTAATATTATCTACCCCTATTGTTTTTGCTACGGACTCGATATAGAAGTGTGAGACACCAAGAATTGTACCATCAATAGATTGTGCCCGATAACCACATTCAACAAGTAGTCTCAATATGCTTTCTCTGGTGAAATGCTTCAGATGAGTTCTGTCCAATATCCCTCTTTTCTGATAGTTAAATTTGCCCATTAAAAGAGCTAGTCTTATGGTTACATGTGCTATGTTTGGTACGCTTATTACAATGCTACCATGAGGATGAAGAAATCTCTTTGTCTGTAAAAGTATCCTTTCAGGGTATTTGAGATGTTCCAAAACATCTGCAAATAGAGCCACGTCATATTTCCCATTCAACTGCTCCTTAAGATTGATGGTGTCAATGTCATGGATTATTACATTTTCGCTGAAAGGGATGGCCTTTCTTGCTTCCGCCTCCAAGATATCAATACATGTTACCCTGCATCCTTTATCTTTGAGAATCTTGGTAAAATAACCAGAACCACATCCGAAATCAATAACCCTTTTATCTCTCCCTATCAACGCAACTATCTTTGAATAGTTCCTGTTTTTCTTTGTAAGGTCTATTTTTTTCTGAAGATATTCTTTGCAAGAGTCCATAATAGATTTTCTGTCAGTTCCTTTTTTAACGACAGACGTAATATCCCTATCCAATTAGATTTGGAAAATTAGATTTTGCTTGACTTTTTAACATGATCGCCTGTTATTTTGCAAGGTATATATGCCAAGCCTTCGCTCTTGGCCAATCCACTCTTGGCCAATTCACTCTTGACAATAAAAAAACAGGCCTGCTCAATTTCGTCGTATCTCATAGGAGAAAGCCAATGTCCCATCAGAAAAACCTTTAAGTAATAATTTCCTTCCAAAATATTGAGTTTTTCGTAATGGAATTCCACAGTTGTGCTTTTACCCTTGTTGACATTGAGGGTTAAATCTAATCGATAGGTACTTGCTCCATGAATAAGAATGCCATCTTCTCGGTAAATCTGGCATGCCACTATTGAATTATCAATAGACCTGTTAGCCTTTATTTTTACTCTAACGGTCATGGGGTCGCCACAATCAAAGATGCCTTTTTGATTTCTATCTTCATCACAAGTTGCTACCTCAACTATTTCTAACTTTTTTTTAATTCTCTTTTTTCCTTCTTTGTACAATCTTTCGCCAATTATCTTATCAGTTTTTTCCTGCTTAATATATGCATAGTAATAGTCTAATACCTCATTCGTGTCACCATAGGAAACTATCTTGCCTCGATGTAAGCATACTGCTTCAGAACATAGATTTCTAATCCTTTCTTTATCATGTGAGACAATCACAATGGTTTTTTCTTCTTTTCTGAACTCATCGATCTTCTTTACACATTTATCTTGAAAGTTGAAGTCCCCTACCGCCAGCACTTCATCCACCAACAGAATATCCGGCTCGCAATGGACTGCGATGGCAAAGCCTAGTCTTACAAACATGCCAGATGAATAAAATTTTACCGGTGTGTCAAGAAAATCGCCGATATCTGCAAATGCGACAATCTCATCAAATTTTTCATCAATTTCTTTTTTACCCATTCCAAGAATTGCACCATTGATATAGATATTTTCCCTGCCTGTAAGCATCGGATGAAAACCTGCCCCTACTGCTATAAGAGCGCCAACTCTGCCTCTGACAGTTATTTTGCCTTTATCCGGCCAGAAAATACCATTTAGAAGCTTAAGCAGTGTAGTTTTCCCTGAACCGTTAGGCCCGATAATTCCGAGAGTTTCTCCTTTTTTTACTTCAAAAGAAATATCATTTAATGCCCAGAATTCATCCTTTCGTAATTTCTCAGAGTGCGAACTCAATCCAAGTGTATTCTTTGCGATATCTTTCATACCATAAAGCATGGAGCGTTTTAGGGATTTGCAGTACTTTTTTGAAACATGCTCAACTCTGATGGCTGTATCGGCGGTAACGAGTGATGGGTTATGGGTAATGGGTGATGAGGGATGGGTCATGAGGGTTTTCCTTTTAAGAATTTTATTAAGCCTAAAAGCATTCGTCTTATCTGTTCAACATTTGCAAAAATTTCTTTCTTATCAGATAGATATCCCAATCTTTGAGATAAAAGTAATTGTGTTTCCAATTCTGAAAGGGAACCAAGTGCGATATATAGAAACTGAATAAATTCTTTTGTTGAATTTCTTGCCGCACCCTCAGCAATATTACTTGGAACAGAAACAGATGCCCTTCTAATTTGATTAATCAATGAAAATTTCTCTTCCTGTGGATATTCTCGTGTGATGTTATATACTTCCTCAACTAAACTCATACTACTCTTCCAAACATCTAAATCTTTATGTGTCTTCACACCAATTCCCCTTCACTCATTACTGATCACCGATTACTCATAACTGTTTTTAAATTCTTTCCGCAACTCTTGTCTCTGTCAGATGAAATACAAGCAGGCATGCGACAAAAACAATTACTGATATGATGCTTGATATTATAAATCCTTTCCATTCGGAAATTGTTCCCATCAATACAAGTTCTCTTGGCACTGAAACAAGATAGTATAAAGGGTTATATTTACTAATTGAAGCAAGCATCCCTATTTTGGGTTTTGTATACAAGACAGGAGTTAGAAACATCAGAAATGTTACAAATATTGAAAGAATATTGCCAATATCCCGCATAATTCCATTTAGAAGAGATAGCATAAATCCCAGCCCTAATGTCAATAATATTAACGGAAGCATAAGAAGCGGAACCCATAATGCTGCTATACCTGGTAAAATCCCATACCATGTGAATAAAACACACAGGAGAACTAATTGAACTAAAAACGCTATTATTGACTGAGCCCATGAGGCAATTACAAGAGCTTTCTTGGAGAAATTGATTTTCACTATCATTGAGCCTGCTTTTACAAGCGCGTTTGAGCTATTGATTAATCCTGTAGCGAACAATTGCCAGAAAGCCATACCAAGTATTGCATAGACAGGATAGGGGACACTAATCGCCCCGATTTTGAATATGCCTGCTCTGTTTAATATAATGAATGTTCCGACACTTACGATAGGCACTATCAATGCCCATAGAACGCCAATAAATGACTGCTTGTAAAGGGAGAAAAAATCCCTTTTAAATAGCTGCCATGTAAGCCATCTGTTTTTCTTAAGCTCATAGAATATTTCTTTAAAGATAGAATGGTAACCCTGTTTTAGAGAGTTATCGGGCTGGTAAGTTGTTATAATTTCGTTCATATTTATCCTCTATCTTGGATAGATGCTCTATATTGTTCTATCAGTGGCGGGATTATACTGTGAGCGTTTGCAATTAAATCCGCTTCACTTTCCTCGAAAAGAAAAGGTCTCAATATCTCCGCCTGCTTTTTCAATTCTTCTTTTGATAAACTTTTCACCTTATCTGATATAACTTTTAAAGGATCTTTCTTTATACCCAGAGATCTTAAGATACTTTTACTGATAGGGAATTTATTTGAAAGCATAAATATAATATCATACAGGTGCCTTCCTCTATTCTTTTTGGTAAGCGCGTCTATTTTATCTGCAAATAAAACACTTCTATCTGTGCATATACAGGGATAAAATTCGCCAAAACCTGATATTACTTGGGTTTCATTTTTTATTTCCCATTTTGGGTTATTTGTTTCTACTTTTATTATTATGCCTTTTTTCTTCGAATATTTTGATATAACGCTGTACATTCTTTCTACGTTAGGAAAGATTAGTTTTGAAACATACACATTTCCCCAGTGAGTAAATACTATATGGCTTTCTAATCCTGTTCTTTTGAGTTCTCGCTTTACATTTCCCAAAAGATTCTCAAATTCTTCCTTTGTTATTTTGTTGGCGTTAAAATCCAGATCTTCTGAGAACCTTTTAGTATTGCGAACTAATCTTAAATAGGTTCCTCCTGTAAAATAAAGCTTCTTTCCTGCTTCAGTTCTATAGAGTTCCTTGAGAATGAGGATCTGAAGATATTCTCTTAGAATTCCCCTAATTTTCGTAGGAGGCATTTCTCTGGATTTTGCTTGTTCTATGAGAGAGTCATAAGTAAGCATACTGCTCCTTTAAATTTAGCCCATACAATTTTGCATACTTATTTAGTTTCTTCTTGTTGAGTTGTGAAATCACATCTTTGTCTAATCTTTCATCTTTGAGGTTCAATTTCTTATTGTAGAGATATAAGTAATCAATAAGTGCTTTCTCAGGTTCAGCGATAAGGATATCAAAAGCTCCATGTTTTTCTACATAATATCCTGTGAACTTATCTTGTTTGATTGTTCGGTACATAAAAAGACCGTGTTTATTCTTAAAGGTTCGCGTTGGCTTCGTAGTAATACAAGTTACTGCCATTGAAACTTCTGGAATAATACTGTAATTGGATAAGGCGGTTTCTAATGATACATAAGAGGGGCTGTAGAGTTTATTAGCAACATACATATCAGGAATATTAAAGTCTTTAGGGTATGTAAGTTCGTATAATCCCCTTTTTAAAGGATAAATCCATTCTTTCTTTTTCCATCTAAAAATCATCTTTTTAAGATTGTATTTTTTTTCATCTTGGTAAAACGACAGGATGTCTTCGTATGAAAAAACGTAGTACTTATATTCTTCCAGTGTTTTATATAAGTCTTTAAATTTCATTTCATTAAGTATACTTTTTTGTCTACTTACTGAAATGAATATACCTTAGCTTTTTACGGCTGTCAAGAAAAATCGCAAGTGCGATTTTTCCAAAGGGACTTTGCCCCTTGGAAGTTAGCGAGTGCGAGCGAGTCTATCTTGACACAACTGTTTTATTATGATACATATTGAATATGATTGTTAAAAAGAAACAAATTCTGGTGATAGAGAACACGCCTGATGTAGCTAGATATTTGAAGGAAAAATTAGAAAGCTGGGGATTTGAAGTAACTATAGCTTCATCCGGGAGAGCTGCTTTAAATAAGATATCGGAAACGCTGCCTGCTCTTATTCTGTTGGAGGAGAACATGCCAGGGATGGATGGGATTCACACTCTTCGGTTAATAAGAGATTTAGACGAAGACATTCCTGTAATAATGTTATCTGATTATATTCCTCAGGAATTAGTAGATGAGAAAGAAAATCTCAAAATAGCAGGATTCTCCCCTAAGGGATATGAATTTAATAAATCAGCTATAATGATTCGAGAGGCTCTTCTAAAAAAGGAAAAAACTTCTGAGAAGAAGAAAATTCTGGTGGTAGAAGACGAGCCGGATGTTCGCAAAGCTCTCAAGATACGGCTGGAGGATAACAACTGGGATGTCCTTTTAGCTGCTGATGGAGATGAAGCTTTAAAAGAAATCCGAAAGTCTCGCATTGATCTCATTATTTTGGATATTATGCTTCCTAAAATGAATGGTTATAAAATATGCCGCCTTATCAAATTTGATGCCAAGTACAAACATATACCGGTAATAATGCTGACAGTGAGAGCAGAGAAAGAAGATAAAATATCGGGCATGGAGGCTGGAGCAGAAGAGTATATAACCAAACCCTATTCTTCCGAACTATTAATAGGTAAGATAAGAAAATATTTAGAAGAGTAAATTTGAAGATATTTAAAGAACTTTCCTCTGATGCCCTTCTCCAGAAAATAGATGCGATTATAGATGAAGGGATTATAGTTGCTGATAAAAATTATAATTTCATATTTCTCAACCCATCAGCTAGAAGAATACTAGAAATAGGACCTAAAGAGAACTTATCCAGGAAACTCCAGGAAGAGATATTTGTTCCTTTATTTCGCGAATTGAACGAACCCGGGAAAAAGACAATAAACAAAGAACTTAAAATATTTTTGCCATTAAAAGAAAGGGAAAAGGTCATAAAAACAGCGCTTGCGCCAATAGACGAAAAAGATATGAATTCAGGATTTATAATTTCCGTTTTTGACGTAAGCTCCCAGAAGGAGAGGGAGAAGTTCCAGTCAGAGCTGATATCCCATGTCTCTCATGAGTTACGTACTCCTCTGACCACTATCAAAGAGTTCATCTCTATTCTTCTGGATGGTTTAGCAGGCGAGTTGAATCCTACCCAGAAAGATTATTTAGGTATAACTCATAACAATATAAATAGATTAGGCAGGATCATCTCAACTCTTCTTGATGTTTCTCGGTTAGAAGCAGGAAAAGTTAAACTTAATTTGGAAATCGCCAGTATAAAGAGACTCATTAAGCAGACTGTTTACTTCCTAAAGCCCCATGCAGACAAGGAAAATATCTCTTTAGCTGCAGTTTCTTTTCCCGCCTATTTCCCATACGCTTACATAGATGTGGATAGAATAACGCAGGTTTTAACTAATTTAATAGAGAACGCAATCAAACATACTCCGCCTGGCGGGAAAATTAAGGTAAAGGCCAAAAAAGATAAAGAATGTATTAAGGTTTCTGTTATTGATAATGGCGAGGGCATTCCTCCTGAAGATACAGAAAGAATTTTTACCACTTTCTATCAGATTGGTATAGAACCGGGCCCTGGAGCTAAAGGATTAGGATTAGGTTTGCCTATATGTAAAGAAATTATTAAGCTGCATCGCGGCGAAATCTGGGTAGAAAGCAGGAAAGGCAAAGGTTCTGATTTTAGTTTTACCGTTCCGTGTTATAAAATGAAGGGATTAAGTGAATATGTAGAAGATAATGTTAATTTTTCCCGGGTAATTGGAAGAGAATTTAGCATTCTACGTATAGAAGTAGAAAACATTCACGGCATAGAAAAGAAACTGGGGAAAGAGGGAATTATAATCAAAAGAATCAAAAAGAGTCTTGAAGAAAAACTACGCAAGGCTGTTGATTACGGGCCTCTGCAAAAAGGCAGTAGTTTATTCATTGGACTGCCCAACAGTAATGTGAAACAATCTTCTGCTTTAGCTGAGAGACTGGTAAAAGAGTTAAAAGCTGTGCAGTTCCCCATCCCTCTTTCTTTAATAATAGGAATTGCAACCTATCCGGCTGATGGCGGCACAGCGGAAGAATTGATTAAAAGCTGCATGAGCACCAGTAAGGAGAAAAAATTTAAAATTGGCTAAAAAGATATTAGTAGTGGATGATGAAGTGGAGTTAACCAAAGCTATGACGATCAGGTTAACTGCAGCAGGTTATGAGGTGAGCATTGCTCATGATGGAGAGGAAGCTTTAAAAAAAGCCCGCCAGGAGAAACCTGATCTTATTATTTTGGACTTGATGTTACCCAAAATAGATGGGTATAAGGTGTGCCGTCTTCTTAAATTTGACCAGAAGTATAGAGAGATACCTATAATAATGGTTACTGCCAGGGTTGAGGAAGATGATAAGAGATTGGGCATGGAGACAGGCACTGATGAATATATTACAAAACCATTTGACTGGTCAGACCTTTTGGAAAAAATAACTAAATTCATACCATGTGAGGAGAAAGAATGAATGAGAAAATTCTGATAGTAGAAGACGAAGAAGACCTGAGAAAAGCCCTGGAGATCAGACTAAAGCAGCATAATTTCAGAGTAATTATGAGTAAAGATGGTGAAGATGGTCTGAAGAAGGCTAAAGAGGAATTTCCCGACCTGATTATTCTGGATGTCGTTCTACCAAAAATGAGCGGTTTTGAAGCTTGCCATCGCTTAAAAGCTGACCCTGAATATAAACATATTCCTGTCCTAATGCTCAGTATCAAATCATCAGAGGATGCAGTGAAAAAAGGATATGAGAATGGCACTGACGAATATATTACAAAACCATTTGATTGGCCTTTTCTTTTTGAAAAAATCAAAAGTCTCCTTTCCAAAAAATGAGGTGAATGAAAATGGACCAAGAAAATCTGGGACAGAGTCTTCTCTCTAAAGGGCTAATTTCCGAAGAACAACTGGATGAGGCTTTATCAAGAGCAAAGAGGGGCAGACTATCCCTGTCTCAAGTATTGATAGAGATGGGATTTGTTACCAAGGAAGAAGCGTATAGTATTATAGCTGAAGAAATAGATGTTCCTTATGTGGACATGTCCAATTATATTGTGGACCCGAAGGTTATTAATCTGATAGATGGAGAAGATGCTACTCAGCACCTGATTTATCCCCTGTTCAAAATAGAAAATACTCTGACTATAGCTATGGCAGACCCTACGAATCTGGCGGCTATAGATAAAGTGAGAATGAAAACTAATCTGGAAATAGAAGCCTGCCTGGCTACAGAAGACGACATACGTGAAGCTATAAGAGGGAGTTATGAAAAAGGTGATGCAGCTCTTGCCCTTATAGAGGATGTGGAGGAGCTCATTAAAATTAGCCCGGAATCCTTAACCGAGGTTGCAACTAGTACTCCAGTGAGTAAGTTAGTAGATATTATTCTAACTCAAGCTGCAAGAGATGGAGCCAGTGACATTCATATTGAACCTGATGAAGATTCTTTAAGAATTCGTTTCCGAATAGATGGTATACTCTATGAAGTTCCCTCTCCGCCAAAACATCTGGAACTGGCTATTATCTCTCGGCTAAAAGTTCTGTCAAACTTAGATATTGCTACCACCCGTATCCCGCAGGATGGTCATTTTAAAAAGAGACTTGAAGGCAAAGAAATTGATTGCCGAATCTCCACTGTCCCTACCATTTATGGAGAGAATTTAGTTATTAGAGTCTTAAATCCAGCTACTGCTTTACTCGGGCTGGACGAACTTGGTTTTTCTCCTGAAATGCTGACTAGATTTGAAGAGATAATATCCCAGCCATGGGGTACTGTTTTGGTTACAGGCCCAACCGGCTCCGGCAAGACTACCACATTATATGCGGCTTTGAACAGAATTAATACCGTGGAGAAAAACATTGTTACTATTGAGGACCCTGTAGAATACCGGCTCGGTCTCATTCGTCAGATTCAGGCAAATCCAAAAGCAGGTCTTACTTTTGTCAATGGTCTGCGATCTATAGTACGGCAGGACCCTGATGTTATTATGATTGGAGAGATCAGAGACCATGAAACAGCAGACATTGCTTCTCAAGCCGCTCTTACCGGGCACTTGGTCTTTTCCACACTTCATACTAATGACGCTCCAGGGGCAGTAATTCGATTGGTTAACATGGGGATAGAGCCTTTCTTAATCGCCGGGTCTGTGATTGGAGTGGTAGCTCAACGTTTAGTTCGGAGAATATGTTCCAGATGCAAGGAGTCCTACAAACCAAGCAGAGTTCTTCTGCGCAGATTAGGATTAGAAGAAAATAAATCATACCTTTTCCATCGAGGAAGAGGATGTAAAGAATGTAAAGAGACAGGATATAAAGGAAGAGCCGGTCTATTTGAACTACTAAGAGTAAGTGATGAAATAAGAGAGTTAATAATTAAGGGAATATCGTCTACTGCTATTAGGAAAAAAGCGGAAAAAGAGGGAATGAAACCGTTAAGAGAAGATGGAATAAGTAAGATTTTGCAGGGTGTTACTACTATAGAAGAAGTTACCCGGGTTACTCAGATGACTGCTGATATGATGGCGCCTATGGAGGTCAGCCAGGAAGAAAAGGTGGAAGCAAAGAAAGAGGAAATAAAAGAAAGAAAGATAATAACAGAAGAAAAAGCTCCATCTGCAAATTGGGGAAGAGCTTTAAACCTGAACGAATATGAGAATAAGATAACCTCCTGGATTGCAAAGGAAAGGTAAAGATGTATGAAAAATACTGGAAAGTAGAGGAGAAGCCTTTTAAAAACACTCCTGATCCCAGATATCTGTATTATTCCCCCCAGCACGAAGATGCTTTAATGAAACTCTCATACGCAGTGACTGGAGACATGGGTGGAGCCGTAATGACGGGTGTATTCGGCTGTGGAAAGACTATTGTTGGTAAGTCGTTGATGCAGCAGCTGGGTGTGGAAAGGTATAATTTTGCATTTATAGATAATCCCATGCTCAGCTTCCCTGATCTTCTGCGCTCTATAGTAAGAAACCTAAATTCTTCTAAGCTGCCTGATAAAAAAACTGAGCTCTTGGTAGACTCACTTCTGGAAATTCTGGAGGGTGTCCTGATAGACAACGACAGGGACGGAAAGAAGACTATAATAATCGTAGATGAAGCGCATATTATAGATGACCCAAAGGTGTTTGAAGAGTTGAGACTCTTACTCAATTTTCAGACTGAAGGAAAATTTCTCCTGACTCTGCTTCTATTCGGACAGCCAGAACTTAAAAACAAGATATATAATATTAAACAGTTAGAACAAAGAATGCCTATAAAATGTCATCTGGACAAATTAGAGACAAAAGAGATTTCAGCGTATATGACACACAGGCTCAAAGTTGCCGGGAGAGAAGAACCTATTTTTACTCCTGAGGCAATATCAGTAATTCAGGAACATTCAGGTGGTATTCCCAGAAGAATCAATCATATATGTGACCTTTCTATGCTTGTCGGCTTCGGGAAAAAAGCGGACGAAATAAGCGGGCAATTAGTTCAGCAGGTGATAAAGGATTTTGGGATATAAAAACGTAAAAGTAAAAAGTAAAAGCTTAAAAGAGAGGTAAAAGATAAGGGAATTTTTTTCTTTTGACTTTTGCACTTTAACTTTTGAGGTATAAAGATGGCGGTCGCAAAAATTTTAGTTGTAGACGATGAATCAGATATCATCCGCGCTGTTAATATAAGACTTGAGAACCTGGGTTATGAAGTAGACACTGCTAACTCAGGTTTTACAGCTCTGGAGAAAATAGCTTTAAATAAATATGATGTCGTTCTTTTGGATTTAGCAATGCCTATCATAGACGGCGTAGAAACTTTTAAGAGAATAAAAAATATTGATGAAAAACTACCTGTGATATTTATGACCGCTTACGGAGACAGCAAATTAGCAGAGATAGCTAAAAAATGGGAGCCATCCGGGTATATTACCAAACCTTTTGATAAAGAAAAGCTGCAGGACTGTATAGAAAGAGCTTTGATATCTAGAGGTTTCCCTTCCACTCCCCTAAGAAAGCATATCCAGCAGAAATATGGATTCAGAGAGATTATAGGAAAATCTTCAAGTATACGACAAACATTTAAATCCATTGAAAAAGTTAAAGATAATGATGTTACTGTCCTTATTCATGGCGAATCAGGCACAGGCAAGGAACTGGTTGCCAGGGCTATTCACTTCAATGGCGTCCGTAAAGAGGGCCCTTTTATCTCTATAAACTGTTCAGCTATACCAGAGACTTTGCTGGAATCAGAGCTTTTTGGTTTTGAAAAAGGTTCTTTTACCGATGCTAAAATGCGCAAATTGGGTAAATTTGAGCTGGCGCATAAAGGCTCTCTATTCCTGGATGAGATTGGAGAAATGTCCGCATCTCTGCAGGTAAAAATATTAAGGGTCATGGAAGAGAAAGAGTTTATGAGAATAGGAGGCAGGAAAAAAATAAATGTGGATGTGCGAATTATAGCCGCTACCAATAAAGACCTGGACAAAGAGGTTCAAAACGGAAATTTCAGGGAAGATTTATACTACCGGATAAATGTTTTTCCAATATATCTTCATCCTTTAAGAGAAAGAAAAGAAGACATACCTCTGCTTATTCAACACATTGTGGACAGGCTTAATAGTTATAATCACCATAAAATTAAACACATTCTTCCTGAGACTGTGCAGCTGCTTACCCATTATAACTGGAGGGGAAATGTCAGAGAACTGGAGAATGTTATTGAAAGGGCTATGATTCTCTCTGACGGCGATACATTAAAACCGGAATATCTCCCCGCTTGTATAAATATAAGAAAAGAAAATATTTCTTCCCTTTACTTAAATTTGTCGGATGCGGACATACCTTCCCTGGAAGAGATAGAGAAAGAAGCGATTTCTAAAATTCTGTCTCTGACTAAAGGGAATATTTCTCAAGCAGCCGAGAAACTTAAAATTGGCAGGACAACATTTTATCGAAAAGTCAAAAAATATGGAATAATGTGAAATGTGAAAAGTAAAAGCTTGAAAGAAAGTAAAAGCTTAAAACTTAAAAGTAAAAAGAAGAGGACAAAGTGGAGAAATTGCGGACTAAAACTAGCCTAAGAGAACGAGCTTATCAGTATTCTTTAAAAATAATTAAATTAGTTGATAACTTACCTAAACAACACTCTGCTCAAGTCATAGGGGCGCAGCTATTAAGATCGGCAACTTCTATAGGAGCTAACATCACTGAAGCCCAAGCTGGAAGCTCTAGAAAAGATTTTGCGAATTTTTATAGCTACTCTTTAAAATCAGCCAATGAGACTAAATATTGGCTTGGATTATTAAAAGATTCTAAAAAAGTAACAGAAAATGTAATAGCGCCTTTATTACAGGAGGTCTGTGAGATAGCAAATATTCTGGGAGCAAGCATCCTAACTTTAAAAAAAAGGAAACTTTAAGAACTTGAATTCTTTTAACTTTTTAACTTTAACTTCTAACTTTTAAATATGCCGACTTATCAATACAGAGCCAGGAATAAAGAAGGTGAGATTGTCACGGGCAGATTAGACACAGATAGTGAGCCTCAGGTTATAGCTCAACTGGAAGCCCTGGGAAATCTTCCTATTACAGTATCCCTTGTTAAGAAAAAAGAAGGACCAAAATTCAAATTTTCATTAGGAGGAAAGATAAAGGGAAAAACTCTGGTGGTCTTTACTCGGCAGCTTGCCACTATGATTCGCGCTGGAGTGCCTATTATTGCGAGTCTTAACACCTTGATAGCAGAATCGGAAAATGAAAAATTTAAAGAGATCTTAAGAGAAATAAATATGGCTATTCAGGAAGGGAGCCCTTTTTCAAGAGCTCTTTCCCTGCATCCAAAGGTTTTTACCAAGCTGTATATAAGCACAGTCCTCTCAGGGGAGGCAGGGGGCACCTTAGACGTGTCCCTTAACAGACTGGCTGCCTTACTGGAGCATGAGAGCGAAATCCAGGCAAATATAAAAGCAGCTACCAGATATCCTATTATAGTAATAGTCGGAATAACTATAGCATTCTTTGTTCTGGTTACTACGGTTGTCCCTAAGTTTGCAAGTGTTTTCGCAGCTTCTAAAGTAGCACTCCCATTGCCTACCAGGATTTTGATAGGTATAGATTATGGCATCCGCCACTATTGGTTCTATATTGTCCCGTCTATTCTCTTTTTGGCATTCGGCCTCTGGAAATATATCCAGACAGAACGAGGGAGGTATCAGTGGGACTGGATCAAGCTTAAACTTCCTATATTCGGTCCCCTTTCCACCAAGACTGCTGCGTCCAGATTCGCCCAGACGCTGGCTACCTTAAACAGGTCTGGACTGCCTATCCTTAAAACTCTGGATATAGTAGGAACAACTGTGGGAAATGTTGTTATAGCTGAAGAAATAAATAAGTTAAGCGCCTCAGTTACGGAAGGAAAAGGACTTGCTGAGCCGCTTCTAGAAGGCAAGTTTTTTCCGCCTCTTGTTTCTCATATGGTAGCTATAGGCGAGCGGTCCGGGCATCTTGACGAAATGCTGGATTCTCTCCAGCAGCACTACGACCAGGAGATTAACTCTATGGTTAAAAACTTAACCACTCTGATTGAGCCCATACTCACTGTTGCTCTTGGTGTCATAGTTTTGTTTATAGCTATGGGAATATTTTTACCTATGTGGAATTTGGCGAGCGCTGTGAAATGAGGAGGATAGAAAAATGGGCTGTATCATATTAGAACAGGTTCTTATTTTTACTGTTTCAGATAGGAATAGAAGATAAAACACCTGATTCATAGATAGGTTTGCGGA
Organism: bacterium; assembly: GCA_030652805.1. Classification (NCBI taxonomy): domain Bacteria; species bacterium. The sequence goes on from JAUSPT010000044.1 coordinate 54,925, forward strand.
AAAGGAATTGGCTAAATTGGCACGTATTTTGCTTCTAATATAATCAGGGTGCGAAATGCAAAAAAGGCTTGACGTAATAAAAGTTGATGTGATAGCATCCTAAAAGAGGAGGTGAGAAACATGTTAAAAAAAATGCTTAAAGTGGACAAAGGATTTACACTGATTGAGCTTGTCATGGTAATCGTGATCATCGGAATACTGGCAGCGGTAGCTGTTCCTAAATATATCGCTTTGCAGACAGATGCTAAGAATGCTTCTGAGAAGGGAACAGTTGGAGGTGTAAGAGCGGGAATCAGTATCTGGCATGCTAGAAATCTAATAGACGGAGGATCGGACGCAGCTTCATGGCCGGATGTCTTGGATTATGCAGGGACAACTGCTAATACGACTGATCCGTTTTTTGTCTCAGTATTAGATACACCAATCACTACAGGGTGGACCAGAACTACTAATACTTATACAGGACCTAACGGTATTGCATATACTTACAACACTTCAGACGGGTCTTTTAAGTAATGCCTGAGATGTAATGATTCAGACAAACAAGAGTTCTGCAAAATGGAGAATTAAAGGAAAAAGAAAAAGAGATAGAGAATAAAAAAAGGCAGAAACATACATCAAAGGTAGAAAAAAGAATGTTAAAGAGATTTTCAGAAGGAATTAGACGATTTAAGACATAGTT